>NZ_JBFRKQ010000174.1:0-474 GCF_041469505.1 Vibrio sp. 10N.286.49.E11 | reverse complement strand
ATCAGTTAATTTTCCGGATTAGTATAATTGAACCTGTTCGATATTTCTCAGGTAAGCGACTTTACGTTCACGAGTTAGAAGAGAGAATTTAAACTCTTTGGGATAACCGCTGCTACGCAGTGAAAGTGGGGGGGCGATGCGTGTGTAGTATACGCTATTTGGAAGTCTCAATAAGTACATCTGTGCTACCTTTCTGTGCGAGATGATTTTCGAGGCTTTAGATACGAAAAAACCGCTGTAAAAACAGCGGTTTAATCTTTAAGAGTGGTGGAGGGATAGGGATTTGAACCCTAGAACCGCTATTAACGGTTGCCGGTTTTCAAGACCGGTGCTTTCGACCACTCAGCCATCCCTCCAACAAATTGTCATCAACAGATTAGTACACTGTTGAGGTTGTTATTTGCTAATGCAAGTAACGATACCTTTTGTCTTCACCTTTCAAAAAAGTGAAAATAAATTTAAAGCCTGGCGATG
>NZ_JBFRKQ010000173.1:0-298 GCF_041469505.1 Vibrio sp. 10N.286.49.E11 | reverse complement strand
AAGCATCTCGTTGCTTCGAACCGAATATTAAGAACAAAAGGTTTTATTATGTAATCCCATTTGATGGATCAAATCATCACTTTAACTGTTCGCATAGTTTTTGAAGTGCAACTTGCATCTTAAATGATTGTTTTAAATAGATTTACCTTAAACCGGCAAAAGTAGATGATTTTCGAAATCAATTTCAATTAAGTGTTTCCACTTCAAGAACGACAACCTCTTACCGTTGTTTTACTGGCTTACGGCTCTCAACAAAGAGGCAGTTGGCATAATCACCGGGCGTTGTTAATGATATGGA
>NZ_JBFRKQ010000172.1:0-2103 GCF_041469505.1 Vibrio sp. 10N.286.49.E11 | reverse complement strand
TCAACGCCGTGAATACTGAATACATTCTTGGCGAGATCAACGCCAATAGTTTGAATGGTGGACATAGTAACCTCCAGTTCTTCAGCGTGTACTAAGTAAGTATGGCACGCAGAGTGTCAGGTAGAGGGAGTCCATATCATTCGTTAGCTTCTTTGGAGGTCAATTGGAAGATTTGGTATTAATCTTAAACATTGCTGTGGTGGTATCCATATCCATCGGCGGCTTTCTTGTTAGAAACTACTTTCCCAAGTATCTATCTGAAAAAGCCAAAAACTTAGCGACAAAAGAAGATATTGGACAGATTACAGATCAAGTAGAATCCATTAAACGTCAGCATGCTGTTGAACTCGAAAAAATCAAAACAGAACTAGATGTGAAAGGTGCTCTTCGTCAGTCATTTCAATCTAAGAGTTTGGACGCGCTGACTGCAATTGATGAGTTACTCGTAGAAATTCATCTATACAGCTGGAAACAACTCGCAGAACGATCACCAAATGAACATTACGTTTGGAGTAATGTCGATACTTTAGTCGACAATCGACATTTTCATTATTATCGCGTCGCTATAGATAAAGTTAAAATGGTTCACGGTCTTTACCTTACTTCAGCAGCAAAGCAAGCTCTGTCAGACTTATCTCAAGCTATAGGTATGCTATCTAGTATGGAACTTGCTCTCAGCAATGATCCTGACGAAGCAATTTTAGAATCAGCAGTTCCAGGTTATTCGTCAGCCATTGAGTCTGTCGAAAAGTGCAGAAAGAAACTAATGCACGAGCTGGGAGTACAAAGCTAACAAAGCATTTAAGAGTGATTCGCAACGCTTGGCGTTTTCGCTTCGCTCAAGTATAGCCAAGCGCTGCTCACACCTTAATGCGGCTAGCAGCCAAACAGTACTATCGGAAACAAATTTTCGTAAGATATAGGAAAGGTTATTTATGAAGTGGTATGAATGTAGGTCTGAGCAAGACTTAAAAATGCTAGGAACAATCGCAGAGGTAAAGAAAGAGATTGCGAAAGATTTAGAGGGGAAAGTTGTACTAACAGCTCGTAGTTGGACATCTTTGCTAGATAAAGTGTCTCTCCTTCAGGGACTTTTCCACCGACCTGAACATGATTCTGTTTGGCATGACGGTTTTGTTTCTGAAACAGAAAAGTACATATTTTGCCTAACCAAATTAGATGGTAAAAATAGACAAAAGAACTTAGGTGTCAGTGGTTTGCACTACAAAAATAAAGATCTTGCTAAGAAATGGATGTTTAAAATAAGCCACAAAATACACTCAGATAAATGTAATGATCCAAGAGCTAAAGATGCAATGGTTGAACTGGAGAGTATGTATAAGGAGATGAACAAATGAGTAGAGGGATGATACCTTTTGATCAACGCTCAGTTTCAGGCTCTTATGATGTACCTAGTTTGAATAGTGATAAGCTATCCAATAGCGCAGTACAAGGCATAATAAATGCGTGGGATAATAATACTGTGATTGATGTCTACGGTAGACCATGGATTAAGTCGGACACTGTGCATATTGTATTGAGAACTAATAAAGACAATGCGGCTTATTTGATTGGTGGTTTGTCAAGTGAGTATAAGTATCGAGATACAACAGGTTTGTATGTCCGTGGTGACGGGATTTGCCTACTGTTGGACTCTTCGATTTTAAATGCAAGAAGTATGTTGCGAGAGAATTATGTTAAATATTCTCAACTTTTGTATATTGCAATCAGAGATTGCAGTCGCGCTCGAGAGCTTAGAGGTGAGCATTACGAACATGTAAAAAAATTAATTAAGACCCTAAAAAGAAAGAGAATTAATGAATATGAAGTAGACTTTGATGAACTAACTGGTGAAGTTTTGCATGGGGCTTCGGCAGAGTTTTCACATATTCGTAGCGTATCGATTTACCCTGAGCTAGCCAGCCATATTGAAAATGGTCTAATAGTAAACAAAAGTACGCATAGAATAATCACACAGAATGGCATTAATGATGAAAATGAACTGCTAGATTTGTGTGATTTAAATGACTGGGATGTAAGTTGGTACCACAATTTCGATGATTACCTAGAACAACTTGGCTGCTAACAAATAAGGATTAAGGT
>NZ_JBFRKQ010000171.1:2290-2510 GCF_041469505.1 Vibrio sp. 10N.286.49.E11 | reverse complement strand
AATCCGCGATGAACCTAAAAAAAGCCTCGTATAAACGAGGCTTTTTCTAATAATGTGGCGCGCTCTGGAGGATTCGAACCTCCGACCGCCTGGTTCGTAGCCAGGTACTCTATCCAGCTGAGCTAAGAGCGCACGGTTTTAATATCAATTCATTGTTACTAACAAGAGATCAATATAAGGATTTCATTCTTATAAGAAAAAAGCCCTAAATAGTGGCGCG
>NZ_JBFRKQ010000171.1:1104-1471 GCF_041469505.1 Vibrio sp. 10N.286.49.E11 | reverse complement strand
AGCTAAGGACGCACGGTTTTCGATATCAGTATTTCCAATATCAGGAGTTCACAAGGAAACCCTAAAGAGTGGCGCGTCCTGGAGGATTCGAACCTCCGACCGCCTGGTTCGTAGCCAGGTACTCTATCCAGCTGAGCTAAGGACGCGCAGTTTTCGATATCGGTATTCCCAATATCAGGGGTTCATAAAAGAAACCCTAAATAGTGGCGCGCTCTGGAGGATTCGAACCTCCGACCGCCTGGTTCGTAGCCAGGTACTCTATCCAGCTGAGCTAAGAGCGCACGGTTTTAGTATCAATTCGTTGTAAACAACAACTCAATACAAGGATTTCTGTTCTTATAAGAAAGAAGCCCTAAATAGTGGCGCG
>NZ_JBFRKQ010000171.1:0-249 GCF_041469505.1 Vibrio sp. 10N.286.49.E11 | reverse complement strand
AGCTAAGGACGCACGGTTTTTGATATTAATTATCGACGAACGATTTATCAATATCAGGATTCACATTCTTATAAGAACTAAACCCTAAATAGTGGCGCGCTCTGGAGGATTCGAACCTCCGACCGCCTGGTTCGTAGCCAGGTACTCTATCCAGCTGAGCTAAGAGCGCACGGTTTTAGTATCAACTTAGTCAATACAAGGACTTTCATTCTTAAAAGAAATAAACCCTTAAATAGTGGCGCGTCCTGG
>NZ_JBFRKQ010000170.1:0-1996 GCF_041469505.1 Vibrio sp. 10N.286.49.E11 | reverse complement strand
CAAGTGTCGTCTACTCGACATCTTCGTGCTAGTGGGGTAGATCATCGTAACGCGGAAATGCCCCGAAGCGTGTCAGAACGAAATCGAATTCGGTGTGGTTTTTAGCAATTAGGCTTACTTTTCCTCATAAAAAAAACTCTCTATATACGCCAAAGCTTGCTTATTTGTTACGGTTAATTGTGAGGGTTAACTATGATTTGAAGCTTAGAGCTAAATCTTAGTTTACTGTGTTAGCGTGATTTGATGCATTTCTCAATCAGGTCAATATATAATACACCAATCATATTCAATGAGTTGTAGATATGCCTTATGGCTTCAAATAAAAACCAGCACTATGTACCACAATGCTATCTAAAGAAATTTTCCTCTGACAACAATCGATCATCGATTAGCTTGTTTAATATCGATAGACGTCAGTTTATTGTAAGAGCTGCCATTAAAGGACAATGTTCAAAAAATTACTTTTATGGTAAAGACTTGAAGATAGAAAAAGAATTGCAGTCTATTGAAGGTAACTTCTCAAGGGTTGTTGATAGAATTTTATCGCCAAACTATAAGCTTACTCGTAACGATGCATTATTCTTACTCCAATACTGGCTTTTACAGCAACAACGGACAGAGGCTACATCAAGGCGTAGTGTTGAAATTTCAAGTGCTTTCACTGAGACAGCTCAAATATCGTCTCAAGAATATAGATTGGAAATGGAGGAAGCTGTTAAAGATTCTTTTGAGCGTTTTCAATTATTGAAAGAATGCTTGAATGATTTGAAAGTTTGTTTAATTAGAAACGAGAGTGGCATCAGCTTCATTACATCTGACGATCCTGCTGTAGAGGTTAATAGGTTGCACATATTAAAAACTCTCGCTTGCAAAGAAGCATCTGGTCTAGCTAGTGCTGGTCTTATTATTAGTTTGCCTCTGACACCTACTGTTCAGTTCGTTGCTTATGATTCTGATGTTTATAATCTACCATCTCAAGGTGGTTGGTTGAAAACGAAAAAAGATAAAGACATAGACTTTTTTAATCAATTGCAGTTACTAAATTGCTGTGCGAATGTCTTTGTATCTGATGAACAACAAGCTACGTATGTTGATGAGCTATTTCGATTGGTACATGTAAATAGGTTAGAGTCTAAATATCGCCTTACATATGCTAACGCAGAGTTAGATAATAAAGGTAATGAGCGGTTCAGGATTGTAGATAAGAGCACTGTAAATAAGCAGGGTAAGATCCTTTTGTATCAGGAGAACTTAGTGCCAATGCCAGTTTTTTGGGCAACCTTTATCAATTGGAAAAGTAAAAGAACAGCATACACTAATGAATCCAGAGTTGGTTACATGCGGCACGATCACGCTTTGCTTAGAAACGACTTAGCGTTAAAAAGGGTAAAACTATAACTTAAGCGTAGTAGTATGGGGTATATTTAAACAATTCATAGATTAGTAATTTAGCAAACTCATTGACTCACATCTGTCCATTTTGAGTCAGCGAATTATACGCTGACTCGTCTTTGCCCCAAATCTTCTCAGAACCAGTGAGAAGATGACCTAGCCAGTACAACAATAGACCAAGTTAATCTAATCCGTACTTTGATCTCTTATACGGAATTTTTCCGTAATTCGACCCCACAACTATATGCCGATTCACATAACAGGTTGATACCAGTTGAGTTTCATAGTAAACGGCAGCAACATAGACGGAATACAAAAACGGAAAAAATCCGTCTATAAAGCGTTATGCGCAATTATTAACAATGGAGTTATCTATTGAAACCTAGCACTGAACAACAACGTCAACGATTTGTGAAAGAGCTACTTAAGGATCTCAGCGAAGAGAATTTAGCTATTTTTGCTGGTGCAGGGCTATCGGCTCCAGCAGGGTTTGTTAGTTGGTCAGAATTGCTTCGGCCAGTAGCAGAAGAGCTCGAACTTGAAATTGAAAAAGAAACTGATTTAGTCGCTTTGGCCCAGTACCACGGCTTTGTTTCCTAAATCA
>NZ_JBFRKQ010000169.1:0-285 GCF_041469505.1 Vibrio sp. 10N.286.49.E11 | reverse complement strand
TCGTTGATCTTCAAGCTGATTTGATCATATATGGACACTTCCTATTGGCAAGTAGTAAATCTGAAAGTTTTAGGTAAAAGATTGCAGACATATATCCGAGTTCAAGGACTCTTAATGATTTCCGCTGAGCATGCTCTTATCAACAACACGAACTTGAAAGTCCTAAGATCAAATCAGAGTTCCATACTCACGGTCTTACCTGTTTTCTCATTTCCACTTCATGCGCAATTTTAGAGAGATAGTAATTCAGGATTATAGTGTTGCTGATTAGCCAATAAAGCCCAT
>NZ_JBFRKQ010000168.1:0-209 GCF_041469505.1 Vibrio sp. 10N.286.49.E11 | reverse complement strand
TGGGTATTCACCGCCAACAGCGCGTTTAATCAATTGAACGTCGGCGATAAAGTCGAAGAAACCTTCACGGTGTCGTCTATTGATGGCACACCGTCCACTATCAAGGTCACGATTAATGGTACTAACGACACCGCTACTGTCAGCAGTGCGACCATTGCCATCGATGAGACTGACAAAGCAGTAACGACATCAGGCACGTTAACCAGTAC
>NZ_JBFRKQ010000167.1:0-3945 GCF_041469505.1 Vibrio sp. 10N.286.49.E11 | reverse complement strand
GCTTTAACTGATCGGCATTAGCCTATTGAGGCGCCTTTTTCTGTTATTCACTTGCTGTCATTTGCTTACTGTTATTGGAAAGTAAGCGAGCAACAAGATTGTTTACTGCTCTTGTTCGCGCGCAATCGCACGGTAACCAATATCATTGCGGTGGAACATACCATTCCAGCTAACTTGCTTCGTCAACGCGTAAGCGCGCTCTTGAGCCTCAGAAACCGTATTGCCCAGTGCTGTTGCACAAAGTACACGACCGCCGTTTGTCACAACGTCGCCAGCTTCATTATTTGTCGTACCCGCGTGGAAAACCTTTTGGCCTTCAACTTCGCTTGTTGGTAGTGAAATAACGTCACCTTTTGCGTAGTCAGCAGGGTAACCGCCAGCCGCAAGAACAACACCGATAGAAGCGCGTGGATCCCACTTCGATTCTGCTTCGTCGAGCTTCTCGTCGATAGCCATTAGGCAAAGTTCAACAAGGTCTGACTCCATACGCATCATGATAGGTTGCGTTTCAGGGTCGCCAAAGCGGCAGTTGTATTCGATAACTTTAGGTGTGCCGTCAGCATCGATCATTAGGCCAGCGTAAAGGAAACCTGTGTAAGGTGCGCCTTCTGCGTCCATACCACGTACCGTTGGGTAGATAACTTCCTCAAGGATACGGTTGTGGATTTCTGGAGTTACAACCGGCGCAGGAGAGTAAGCACCCATGCCGCCCGTGTTCGGCCCAGTGTCTTTGTCGCCAACACGTTTGTGATCTTGGCTGGTGGCCATAGGAAGCACGCTAGAGCCGTCAACCATTACGATGAAGCTTGCTTCTTCGCCTTCGAGGAACTCTTCGATAACAACGCGGCTGCCTGCTTCGCCAAAGGCGTTGCCCGCTAGCATGTCTTTGATTGCGTCTTCTGCTTCTTCAAGGGTCATCGCAACGATAACGCCTTTACCTGCCGCAAGACCGTCAGCTTTCACTACGATAGGAGCGCCTTGCTCGCGAACGTAAGCGATAGCTGGCTCAATCTCAGTGAAGTTTGAGTAGTAACCTGTTGGGATATCATGACGAGCTAGGAAGTCTTTAGTGAATGCTTTAGAGCCTTCAAGCTGTGCTGCAGCTTGAGTAGGGCCGAAGATTGGCAAACCTACTTCGCGGAATGCATCAACCACACCGATAACCAATGGTGCTTCAGGGCCCACGATAGTCAGTTCGATTTTTTTATCTTGGGCAAACGCGACTAAACCAGCGATGTCTTCAACGCCGATGTTTACGTTCTCTAATTTCGGCTCAAGTGCAGTACCTGCGTTACCTGGAGCGATGAATACTGTTTCAACGTTTGGGTTTTGTGCTGCTTTCCAGCCTAGTGCATGCTCACGACCGCCAGCACCAATAATCAATACATTCATGTTTTAAACCTTCAATCAAAATTGATAGTAGTAGAACTAAAAAATGTCTGAGCAACACTAAATGATAGTGTTGCTCATCTCGGAGCGCAGCGTTCTCGTTTCCCGTAGCGAAGCGCTCTCGTATCTTTTCTTTCTAGTGGCGGAAGTGACGCATGCCCGTAAAGATCATCGCCATGCCGTGTTCGTCTGCTGCTGCGATAACTTCGTCATCACGCATAGAGCCGCCCGGTTGGATAACACACTTGATGCCAGCCTCTGCAGCCGCGTCGATACCGTCACGGAATGGGAAGAATGCATCTGATGCCATCACACAGCCTTCAACCTGTAGACCTTCGTCTGCAGCTTTGATGCCTGCGATTTTCGCAGAGTAAACGCGGCTCATTTGGCCAGCGCCAACACCAATTGTCATGTCGCCTTTCGAGTAAACGATAGCGTTAGATTTAACGTATTTCGCTACTTTCCAGCAGAATAGAGCATCTTTCAATTCTTCAGCTGTAGGTTGGCGCTTAGAAACCACTTTAAGGTCATCTTCAGACACCATGCCTTGGTCGCGGTCTTGAACTAGCAAACCACCGTTAACGCGTTTAACGTCAAAGCCAGTTGTCTTCGTTGTCCACTCACCACACTCAAGTAGGCGAAGGTTTTTCTTAGCCGCTACGATTGCTACTGCTTCAGCAGAAACTGATGGTGCAATGATAACTTCAACGAATTGACGCTCAGTGATAGTCGTTGCTGTTGCAGCGTCTAGCTCACGGTTGAAAGCGATGATGCCGCCAAATGCAGAAGTTGGGTCTGTTTTGAATGCACGGTCGTAAGCTTCTAGGATGTTTTCACCTAGTGCAACACCACATGGGTTAGCGTGCTTAACGATCACACATGCTGGCTGGTCGAACTCTTTCACACACTCAAGTGCTGCGTCGGTGTCAGCGATGTTGTTGTAAGAAAGGGCTTTACCTTGAATCTGGCGAGCTGTAGAAACTGATGCTTCTTCAGGGTTTGCTTCAACGTAGAATGCGGCTGCCTGGTGGCTGTTCTCACCGTAGCGCATGTCTTGCTTTTTCTCGAACTGTTGGTTGAACGTGCGAGGGAATTTGCTCTTGTTTTCAGGAGAAGGTTTGTCACCTTCTTTGTTCTCACCGTAAGATGGAACCATAGTGCCGAAGTAGTTTGCGATCATGCCGTCGTAAGAAGCGGTGTGCTCGAATGCTGCGATAGCGAGGTCGAAGCGAGTCTCTAGTGTTAGAGATTTATCGTTCGTGTCCATTTCAGCGACAACGCGCTCGTAGTCGTGTGCGTTAACAACGATCGTTACGTCTTTGTGGTTTTTCGCTGCAGAGCGAACCATTGTAGGGCCGCCGATGTCGATGTTCTCAACAGCATCAGCAAGGGTACAACCTTCTTTAGCAACGGTTTCTGCGAATGGGTATAGGTTTACAACAACCATATCGATAGGGTTGATACCGTGAGTTTCCATCACGTCATCATCTTGGCCACGACGGCCTAGAACACCACCATGAACTTTTGGGTGCAGAGTCTTAACACGGCCATCCATCATTTCTGGGAAACCAGTGTAGTCAGATACTTCTGTAACAGAGATGCCTTTTTCAGCAAGCAGGCGAGCAGTGCCACCGGTAGATAGGATATCTACACCACGGTTAGCAAGAGCTTGTGCAAATTCAACGATACCAGTTTTGTCTGATACGCTGATTAGAGCGCGGCGAATTGGACGAGCGTTATTCATGCTTCCATCTTCCTCAAATTCATGGGGTTAAAATAAAGATATTTGCCAAAAAAGAACTTGTTTCTATCTTCTTAGCGTGGATTATCTTAGATACCAGTAAGAGATAAAATATTGGCCAGTTTTGGTAAAGACCTTTTGGGTTAGTCTTATGATTAAGCTATAAGATAACCAACTCCAAATTTGATGGCGCAGATTCTAACTAATTTATTACAAAAAAGCTCGCGCAATCGTTTGGCATCTCAAAATTAATTATGAAAAGTGCCATTTCAGCCTGAAAAGTAACGATAAGGTTAATTGTGGAATGGACGAAACAGTAGGAAAAAACATGTTTCAGATCGGTGAATTAGCGAAGCGATGCGGTGTGACAGCCGATACCTTGCGATTTTATGAGAAGAATAACCTGATCGCGCCAGCCAGTCGCAGTGACTCGGGTTATCGCCTATATGATGAAAATAACCAGAAACAGGTGACGTTTATTCTCAAATCTAAAGCGTTGGGGCTGAGTTTGGACGAGATTAAAGAATTGCTTGAGATTCGCCTCGAGGCCACACAGCACAGTTGCGCTGAAGTGAAGTCGATTACCTCAGCAAAGCTAGAGATGATTGATGAGAAGATTACCGAGTTAACTAAGATTCGCACCGCACTTAAAAAGATTAATGATGCGTGTTGTGGTCACGTAGACGATGATGCAAGCCATTGTTCGATTCTAGCAGCCTTGGACTCAGCAAACGTCGACAAAGGTCGCTGCTGTCGCACTGGAGAGTAATCAGCGACTATCACGGATCGACAAGCCAAAAAAAAGGTTCATCGCG
>NZ_JBFRKQ010000166.1:0-221 GCF_041469505.1 Vibrio sp. 10N.286.49.E11 | reverse complement strand
GTCCACTCCGCCACTTATTCAGAGTTTCAGCTCTTTAAAACTGAAAATAGGGGTGTAGCTCCAATTGGCAGAGCAGCGGATTCCAAATCCGCGTGTTGGGAGTTCGAATCTCTCCACCCCTGCCATATTTAAGGCTCTAGCAGAAATGCTAGAGCCTTTTTGCTTTCTGGAATTTAATAAATTACAGAAAGTAGCCTGGTATAATACCAATCCGGAAAATT
>NZ_JBFRKQ010000165.1:0-1268 GCF_041469505.1 Vibrio sp. 10N.286.49.E11 | reverse complement strand
GTGGTTCGTTTCCGTATTGAGCCAACGGAGTTCAATACTAACGACGATCTTAAATCGAACGGTTTAGCCGTTGAGTTACGTGAAGATCCGGCAGGGTCGGGTGACTACATTGGTTTTACGACCAGTGCCACAAACGTAGAAACTACAGTATTCACATTAAGCTTTAATTCTGTGTCATTAGGTGAATACACGTTCACGCTCATTGAAGCGTTGGACCACCAAGATGCCCGCGGCAATAACGACCTCAGTTTTGATTTACCTGTTTACGCGGTAGATAGCGACGGCGACGATTCGCTGATGTCTCCGTTAAACGTGACCATCGGTGATGATGTTCAAATCATGCAAGACGGTGCGCTCAATATTACTGAGCCGACGGTCGCTGATTTAGCAGCAGGCACACCGACGACGGCGATTTTCGATGTGATGCCAAATCAAAGTGCTGATGGCGCAACGGTGACGCAATTCACTTATGATGGCCAGTTTCGAACGCTGGACCAAAATGACAATGGCGAACAGCAGTTTAGCTTCACGGAAGGTGAACTGTTCATCACGCTTCAAGGTGAAGTGCGCTTTGAGCCTAATCGTAATTTAGACCACACACTCAGCGAAGACATCGTGAAATCAATCGTGGTGACATCTAGCGATTCCGATAACGATGTGTTGACCTCAACCGTCACTCTGACCATTACCGATGGTGATATCCCAACCATTGATAATGTGCCAACAGTGAGCTTGTCAGAAACAAGTCTGAGTGACGGCTCTTCACCAAGTGGCAGCGCGGTTAGCTCAACTCAAACCATCACTTACACCACTCAAAGTGATGATGTAACCAGGTTCCGTATTGAACCGACTGAGTTCAATGTTGGCGGTGCTCTCACATCAAATGGATTGGCGGTTGAACTGAAAGCTGACCCAACCACACCGGGTGGTTACATCGGTTTTGTGACTGATGGTTCGAACGTTGAAACTAACGTGTTCACGATTAGCTTTTCAGATACCAATTTAGGCCAGTACACCTTCACCTTACTTGAAGCGTTAGACCATGCGGATGGCCTTGCAAATAACGATCTGAGCTTTGATCTGCCAGTCTACGCCGTCGACAGTGATAGCGATGATTCATTGGTTTCTCAACTTAACGTAACCATTGGTGACGATGTTCAAATCATGCAAGGTGGTACGTTAGATATCACTGAGCCAAATCTTGCAGATGGCACAATCACAACCAACACCATCGATGTGATGCCAGAGCAAAGTGCCGATGGTGCGAC
>NZ_JBFRKQ010000164.1:0-731 GCF_041469505.1 Vibrio sp. 10N.286.49.E11 | reverse complement strand
GAGCAAGAGTTTATCTTCACTGAAGGCTCTCTGTTTATCACACTTGAAGGTGAAGTACGCTTCGAACCAAACCGCAATCTAGACAACACGGTTAGCGAAGACATCGTCAAATCGATTGTGGTGACCTCAAGCGATTTAGATAACGATGTGGTGACGTCAACGGTCACACTGACGATTACTGATGGCGATATTCCAACCATCGAATCCGTACCAAGCGTGACGCTATCAGAAACACAGCTTGCCGATGGCTCGACACCAAGCGGCAGTGCGGTGAGCCAAACCGAGACTATCTCGTTTACCAACCAAAGTGATGATGTTGAGAAGTTCCGAATCGAACCAACTGAGTTCAATGTGGGTGGTGCGTTAACGTCGAACAACATTGCGGTTGAACTGAAAGAAGACCCAGCAGACTCAGGTATCTATGTCGGGTTTATTGATGACGGTGGAACGGACGTTCCTGTCTTCAGCTTAAGCTTCTCAGGTACCACGTTGGGTGAATACACCTTCACGTTGCTTGAGGCGTTAGACCATGCCGATGGCTTAGATAGTAACGAACTGACCTTCGACTTACCAGTTTATGCGGTGGACTCAGATGGTGATGATTCATTAATGACTCCGTTGTCGGTGACCATTGGTGATGACGCCCAAATCATGGCGAACGGTACGCTCGGTATTACCGAGCCGAATTTAGCTGACGGGACGGTGACCACCAATACGATTGATGTAATGAC
>NZ_JBFRKQ010000163.1:0-269 GCF_041469505.1 Vibrio sp. 10N.286.49.E11 | reverse complement strand
CAAAGTGCCGATGGTGCGACGATCACTCAGTTTACGTATGACGGTCAAGTTCGAACACTGGATCAAACGGACACAGGTGAGCAGCAATTTAGCTTCACAGAGGGTGAGTTGTTCATCACTCTTGAAGGTGAAGTACGCTTCGAACCAAATCGCAATCTAGACCACACGGTTAGCGAAGATATCGTCAAGTCGATAGTGGTGACCTCAAGCGATTTAGATAACGATGTGGTGACGTCAACGGTCACTCTGACCATTACTGACGGTGATAT
>NZ_JBFRKQ010000162.1:0-831 GCF_041469505.1 Vibrio sp. 10N.286.49.E11 | reverse complement strand
CCAGTGCTCATTATTGGGCAAGAGTATTCAAGCAATTTGGTCATGACGTTAAACTTATGCCTCCGCAGTTTGTTAAGCCCTGTGTGAAATCAAATAAGAACGATACCGCTGATGCTGAAGCAATCTGTGAAGCGGTAACTCGCCCTAACATGCGTTTCGTACCTATAAAATCGATTGAACAGCAATCAATCCTTTCTGTTCACAAAGCTAGAGAAAGGTTAGTTTCAATGAAAACTGGCCAAACTAATCAATTACGTGGGTTGCTGGCTGAGTTTGGTCTTGTCTTTCCTAAAGGAAGTGCATCACTTAACAAGCAGCTCCCTCTGGTTTTAGAGGATGCTGAAAATAATTTGACGCCACCGATTCGCTGCGTGGTTACTCATTTAAAAGAACTAATTGATGAGCTTTCTTCACGAATTAGTGCGTTAACAAAAGAAATTGAACAATGGCACAGTACGAATGTTGATTCTAAAAGAATCGCAGAGATCCCTGGAATTGGCCCTATAACTGCCACCGCACTTGTTGCAAGTATAGGTGACCCCGCATCTTTTAATAATGGACGGCAGGTATCTGCATGGATTGGACTTGTACCTAAGCAGTTTTCAACGGGTGGCAAACAAGTATTGCTTGGTATAAGCAAGCGGGGGGATGGCTATTTACGAAGACTACTAGTGCATGGTGCAAGAGCTGTTCTTGGGCACTTAAAGCAACAGCCAACCACTTATACTCACCGCTGGTTGAATGACTTACTGAAACGAAAACACAAGAATGTTGCAATAGTCGCACTAGCTAATCGGAATGCTCGAATTGCATGGGCTTTATTGGCTAATC
>NZ_JBFRKQ010000161.1:0-390 GCF_041469505.1 Vibrio sp. 10N.286.49.E11 | reverse complement strand
TTTTAAAAGTGAAGACAAAAGTTCGACTTTGTCTATTAAATAGACAAGTCACCATAGAGTTCTAAGTTTTCTTAGTATTTTATGTTGACTTTCAAAGTGGAAAGCGTATTATACGCGTCCTGCTTAAGTGCTAAGGCACTGAAAGCGTTCTCTTTTTAGAGAACAAGCTCTTTAACAATTTAAACCTATCAATCTGTGTGGGCACTCGTTGATGAATATCAAAACGTTTTATCGTTAGATAAAACAGATTCTTCGGAATCAAAATTGATTTCAATGAACTGAGTGACCAATACGTTTAACTACTTGTAGTTATTCGGCACAGTCAATTCATTACCATTCTGTTCCTATTTATTTAAGAAGAGAGGGGTAATAGCTTTAGAATTACATGTT
>NZ_JBFRKQ010000160.1:0-337 GCF_041469505.1 Vibrio sp. 10N.286.49.E11 | reverse complement strand
CCACCGACTGTGAAGCTACCTTCGTTGGTTAAGAAGTCATCCGCCGCTGAGCCAGAGTCCGTATCCAGTGTCAGTGTTGGCGCATCTGGCGCTGTTGTGTCTAGAGTGAACGTCAGCTCGCTGCTGCCTGATGTATTTCCCGCTGCGTCGGTTTGACGAACGGTGATCGTGTTGTCACCTTCCGTTGGCACGGGTGCGGTTGTCGTCCAGTTTCCATCAACAAGGTATTCGACTGTCGCGCCATCTTCGGTGCCATCGACTGTGAAGCTACCGTCGTTGGTTAAGAAGTCATCCGCCGCTGAGCCAGAGTCCGTATTAAGTGTCAGTGATGGCGCAG
>NZ_JBFRKQ010000159.1:0-346 GCF_041469505.1 Vibrio sp. 10N.286.49.E11 | reverse complement strand
GATCAAACTCTTCAATTTAAAGTTTTGATTACCTAAATTAATAGGTGTGACTCAACGAATACTGACTTCAAAACTACAAAAAGTAATTCTAAAGCTATTACCATTCCAACAGAATGATAATGAATTGACTGTGCCGATAATAAATTATCGATTGGTCACTCAGTTCATTGAAATCAATGTGATTCCTAAGAATCAATTTTTGATATTCATCAACGAGTGCCCACACAGATTGATAGGTTTAAATTGTTAAAGAGCTTTTCCTTTTTGAGCTTCGCTCAAATCGGACGGCCATTTTAGCGATTTAAGTTTTAGTGTCAACCACTATTTTCAAAACTTTTTTCAAGCG
>NZ_JBFRKQ010000158.1:0-226 GCF_041469505.1 Vibrio sp. 10N.286.49.E11 | reverse complement strand
CTGTTCTCTAACACACCAAACGGTGCTGATGCGAGCGCGATGCTTTACAGTATCGTCGAGACCGCGAAAGCCAACGGTCTTATCCTCTACGACTACATGGTCAAGTGCATGAAAGAGCTAGCAAAAGCAGAGCCCGATATCGATGCACTCCTGCCTTGGAACTTCAAACACTGACAAGTCGCCCGGTAGGTTCATGGGGCGGATACAATGCACTTGGATTTTTTTA
>NZ_JBFRKQ010000157.1:0-9630 GCF_041469505.1 Vibrio sp. 10N.286.49.E11 | reverse complement strand
AGTGTCCATATCATTAACAAAGCCGCAAAGGTCAACAAATCCTAAAAACATCATTACGTTTAAACCGCTCTTCAAGCTCGAAGGCTTCCACTTCAAAATTGTTGCAACGATACCCACGAGTCAATGCCTCAACGATATACTGAGACAAAAACTCAATCGACCCTAACCGTTGCCATTGCTGAGTATGAACAAGTTCGTGAAAGTGGAGGTGCCAGCGATATCTATATTCTTCTTTCACGTAGACGGTGTCTTCAAGGGCAATCCCTGCCGCCTTGCCAAATAACAACCCCGAAGGCAGTAATTTTGGCACTTCCTTGACATAAATCACCTTCGTTTTGGCCAACAATTCATTACTGAAGTAAACCGACAAGAAAGGGACAACTTCCTGGCATGAGTTGGCGAGTGGAATATGTTTTCTATTGATTCTCCTGATATAGCGAAGTAACAGTGGCGATATCACGAGACATACTCCCCGAACAAGTGGGACTATTACTCTCCAGACGATCTTATTAACTGTCACGTGATGCCATACTCATCAAGAGATCTACAACCATACGAGGATCATCAAAAATGAGCGGCTTTTCGCCCATTAGCTTAAACTTTCCGTCACCTCTTAGAATAATCTTTTGCTGCGTTTGTTCCTTAAACGGATAGCGCCAAACACTCAGCTCAAAGCCATCATCGATATCCTCTCTATGCACGGTGCACACCTGGCTATCCAACATTACAACCAGTTGGTTGTAGTCTTTAACTAACTCATCAGAGTAACCAAAACCCATTTGCCAGAATGAATCAATGAGCCGAGGCACACTCCCCTCGTTTTGAATATTCGTAACTCTTTCATGAATCGAAATCGCGAGCTGGACACATTCTTGTTTGGTTCTATGGCTCCCGAGTACCGCACTTTGAAATAGATATAAATAGCCATCTAAAGCATGCGCTTTGCCCGCATCATGTGGTTTACCAATCAACAAGCGTGAAATATCATCGACCATTAGCGACAACAATTCTAGCTCGCCAGGTATCGGAGTGGTAATTGGAAAAGGTACAAGAGCTGATAACAGATTCTCAATTTGCCTAACGATCTCTTTATTATGGTTATTGGCGTCAACAATTGAAGATACTATTGGCAATGCCTGAAAAAGCTGGTGGTTAATACTGCTTTCCCAGGCCTGTTCTGTACCATCATCACGAATAAAGCCCCCCGCCGCATCAAAGCCATAGCTATAGTCGCCTGTATTGCCCTGAATTGTATCTAGCGCTGCGAGATTTAGGTCAATCCAATCAATGGCACGAGCATGCTCTATTCCCTCATACCACTGCTCAAACGATTCGACTAACTCTTGCTGACGTTGTCGCCCTTTACTGCCAATGATAGAGCGCTGGCTAACGAGGTGCTGATAAATCGCCAAATGCACAAATATGGGACTTATACGATTGAGGAAATCGGGATACTTTTTGGTGTAGCTATCCCACAACCCATCACAAAACTGCTTCGCAAGACACGCCGTTAAGTTTTCGTTCGTCATCGTATTTCCCCCAAAACTATCTGATTGATTCATCTCACCTCGCCAATAAAAGCCAATTTATAGGCTATCACCAACCAACTTAAACGCCTCTTCAGTTTTATACCCATCAAGGATCAAGTTGATGATGTCGTCTCTATGTTGGGAAGTAGCTTTCGGAAGACTTGCTTTGTTGGCTTTAAAAAAGTCCAACGTCATTGTCATTGCATCAGCACGTGAAAGCCTAACGGGAGGGGTAGCCTTTTGTTCCGCCGTTTCAATGTACATATCAAAATCGTCAGAGACTGAAGACCAGTCATAAGCAAACACTTCGTCTCTTAACTTAACGGGATTGAAGTACTCAGTAACGCCATTACCGCATTCACCCGCAGTCTTATTGATAATAAGGGATGTCACATCAGGTAAGCCGCGCTCAGAGGTAAACAATCGTACAACGTCAAGCTTGCGACCAGCCGACACGGGTATCGCACGTTGCACGTATTCAGCATCAGGATGTGATTCTTTAGCTCGCTTAACCAGCTCACCATAAGTCAGGCAATGCTTATGACGAGCAAGATCCACTAAAATTGGATAGTAAATTGCGGCCAACTGAACATCGTTTAACGTGATATTGGCATACAAACTTTGAACCTGTTGTTCCATTTTAACCTCTAATATTTTCATTATTATTTGCGAATTGTGTCATTCGTTCTAGCCAGACGTATAGTGAACCATCGTCTACAAATTTTTGCCATAAACCATCATTAAATCTGTCGCCTCTAATGATGGTTGTGATCACTTGAAAGCCCTCAACATAGCTCATGCGCTCAAGAAACTGCTGTTTTTGATAACTCTCTGCAACAGGGGCCCTGAGATCAGTCGCGATCAGCGCTCGATTGGGAAAATCCATCCAACGGTAATCAACCAAGATACAGCCATAGTCATACAACAGCGGATAGATAGACTCTTGCAATGAGCTTTCAGGCATACTCGTTATCTGGTTGAGCATTGAAGCAAGATCTTCAAACGTAGGAAGCATTGCCAGCAATGTTGCTTGCTCTTCAATATGATCTCGCCAAGCTAGTTTCTCAAGCCATAACTTTGGCAATTGGCTATATCCATAGAATGCGCCAGCGAGTTGCCCGTAGATTGCAGCCGTCGTATCTGCATCAGCGCCCAAATTTGCCGCTAATAGTGCTCCTTGCTCAAAACTGCTGCTATGAGCAAAAGACCACAATGCCGCCTCGAGCGACTTAACAACAAATCCACTCCCCTCAATTTGTTGCCTTGTCTTAGTTATAAATGAACCATTCACTATCTCACGTAAATCATTGTGAATGTCTGCGCTACCCCAATAGTTTTCCAGTTGGGCGAATAATTCGGCTTTACTTAACGTACCTTTCAGGTCATCAAATATTCGATACATTAGCCAAGCCATAATTTCACAGGACTCAACAGCTCTTTTCTCCGCATGAGTGGTAACGGAACTATGCCTTGCCGCTTTAACAGCGTCATCTTCGCCGACTGACCGGAAAGAAGAATAGAAAATAGGTATGGGGGCTAAGCGCATCAAGCTGCCATTTCCAGCACTCCATTCATCAGCTGAACCTGCAATAGCAACGTTCGTAGATTCGAAAGAGGTTAAAGCGTCAAGAACTGTATTGCCGATATCGAAACATTGACCAGTGACCGAGTTTTCTCCAAATTTCCACCAAGCCGTGTAACGTTCCATTTGGTCTTCAGCGTTTTGGTTACCCACAGCCAAAAGACTGTCTGCCAAACACAACATCATCGAAGTATCATCAGTCCATTGACCTGCCTTTAAGTGAAATGGGCCACCACCTACTATATCTGTTAGTGGCGAATAGCTATCTTTGGGACAAAACTCCAGTGTTGTGCCTAGCGCATCTCCCATAGCCAAACCCGTCATTGCACCTTTCGCTTTATCTAATATAAGTTGCTTATTACCTTCGTGATTTTCTGAACGACTCAAATGGAACCCTCTTCCCGATAAATTCAACGACTATCCTATCTGATCCCTATCACTTACATAAGTGTCCCATTTTGGTACATGCCAATATTTGATACATCAATCGTCCGTTTCTTGATCCACCTCTTAACACCGCTTACTCATTTTGTTGCATTCTAGAAAATCAACCCTACAGGCATTATCAAAGGATTGGTATGCATTACGAAAGGCTAAAATCGAAACACAGAGAAGTCAGAGATCAACACACAAGATCATTGGCGGTTCGTGTCCATCGAGCACTAAGTTGGCTCAACAAAGCCGAACAATCGGGCGATTTAGACAGCCAATTTATCTTCTACTGGATCGCCTTTAACGCAGCCTATGCTCAACACATTGACCGTTCAATATTAATGAGCGAGCGAGGTAAGTTTCAGCAATTCCTTTCAAAGATTGTCTCTCTAGACAATGAGGGTCAACTGGCTGAATTTGTATGGCAGGAATATACCAACACGATACGTGTGGTTCTCAATAATGAGTTTATCTTTGAATCCTATTGGGATGCCCAAAACGGTACCGTTAGCCAAGATGAGTGGAAGCAACTGCGCACAAAATCTATTCACGCCAGTCATTTAGCACTCGCGAGTGAGCAAACCGAGATTGTGTTATCGATAGTATTTAGTCGCCTATACACGCTAAGAAATCAACTTCTGCATGGAGGCGCTACTTGGAACGGAAAAGTAAACCGTCAACAAATCGCTGACTGCACAGCTATCATGGCAAAAGTTATCCCACTTCTCATCGAGATTATGATGAACCACCCCAATGAACTTTGGGGCGACTCTATTTACCCTGTTATCGACTAACCACCTAACCTTTACCATTTGAGTAGTTTAATGATCGAGCAAGCACAAACTCTAACAACAAAAATAAACAAAAAGACACTACTACGCTTCCAAGTCATAGAAATCATCGCCTATTGGGAAGGTCGAGTGACCACAAAACACTTGTGCAGCTGTTTCGACATTGGAAGGCAACAAGCCTCTAGAGAAATTAACACCTACAAGGTTGAACATGCTCCTAGCAACCTCGAATATGACATGCAAAATGCTGGCTATACCGCATCAAAGAACTTTCAACCACTCTTTACTCGGGGTAGTGTCGACGAGTACCTTAACCTATTAGCACTTAATGAACGTCTCGTGTCCAAAAACAATCATTCCGCACTTGGGTTTCGGGAAGTTACCTCAGTGATGCCTCCTACACGGGCGATTGACCCCGTTATAATGCGCACACTCGTGAGAGCAATCAGCAAAGGACGGAGATTAGAAATTGAATATTTGTCGATGAGTTCGACAGAACCAGAGGCTCGAGTTATCGCCCCCCACTCATTGGTAGAGACCCCTCTGCGCTGGCATGTTCGAGCGTACTGTGAAAAAAACAGAGCCTATCGTGATTTCGTGTTAAGTCGCTTTATTGGTGAACCTGACATTCTCGATGCTTCCCCCAATCCAATAGAAGAAGACAGTGATTGGAACACACCCATTAATCTTATACTACAAGCCGATCCTCGACTTAATAACCATCAAGTGTCTCTAATAGAGAGAGATTACGGGATGTGCGACGGGGAGCTTGTCATACCAAGCAGGTTGTCACAGGTAAACTACCTCATTCATGGTCTAGGGCTAAGCCTCAATCACGTGCAAACAGAGCCAGGGCACCAGCAAGTCTGGATTAAAAATCGTGAAGAGCTCTCCCGTTTACTGCAAGAACGAGGGCTACTAAAACGCCTTTAATACGCTGTCAAAATGAAGCATGTACCATTTTGCGACACTTACGCACTAGCGTTAAAACAAGTACGGTAAGTACACAGTTCGATGACCGGTACAAATTATGAAAATAGAAATTAGTGAGCCAACAGCGCAATACTTACCTAATCAAATCGTCTTATTAGGGGATTCGATTTTTGACAATGCGCCGTATGTAAAGGCTGGAGAGTCAGTTTCTGAACAATTGACAAGCTTAATCCAGGCTGAAGCTGCGGAAAAGCCAGCGGGTATCAACTCTACTACCACGCAAGTCGAACTGCTTGCTGTCGATGGGCACGTTATAGCCAACCTTCCAAGCCAGATAGAACGAGCTAAGGAAAGTCGGTATTTCAATTTTCAACCTGCCTTTCTCTCTTGTGGCGGTAATGACTTACTCGGTTATGCCGCTTCAGGTTTACTTGAGATTGATGCGAACAGCATTGGCAATGCATTAGATTCACTTCACCAAGTACGAGAACAATTTCGCCAGAACTACCAGCAAATGCTAACTAAAACTCTTGCTAAATTCCCTAAGCTCACCATTTGTACGGTTTATGACGGTGTGCCAACGCTATCTAACGCTGAGAAAATCGCTACGGGGATATTCAACGAAGTAATTTTAAGAGAAGCGGCCGAGTGCCAACTACCCGTTCTCGATTTACGCGTCATTTGCAATGAGCCTGAAGATTACGCTCCAGTTTCACCTATTGAACCTTCAAAGCAAGGTGCAGCGAAAATCGCGCAGTCAATTTTTGATCAATATACGCAACGCCGAAACAACTTCCAGGGAGTTTAACAAATGAGCCTCAGCAAAGAATGGTTTGAACAACGCGATCAATTTATTGCACAGCAAAAAGAGCAAGGGTGCTTTGCACTAGAACAAGCACTTGAAGAACTCGTTGCAACTCTACCCTATTTTTTTGACCTTGATATTTTAACTCAAGGTGAATTTACAACCGCAACAACAAACTTCACGAAACTGACGCCGCTAGGGGGAATGTTCTTTGTAGAGCAATATCAGAAGATCTTTATCACTCCAGCAAGCCTAAGCAGACTAAAACAAGCGCTCGAAAGCTGGGACAACTTCACTATTGATTACCCTTTATATCAGTCTGACATGCTGGCCAAGCTTTCCGTTAGAAACCAAACTCACGTTAAATTTAGAGTGGATGCCAGACGCTTCAAACACAAAATGACGTTTCGAATTGAAGAGTCTCGCAGTGAAATGGCGGCATTCCTTAATAGTGAAAGCACTAACCAGCTAATGAATATTTGGAATGACTTTAGCCAGTGTGTTGCCTTGCTTGAAAATGAAGATAAGTCGCCAACCAACAGAGAAATCGCCACCGACAGTGATGCCATTGAAACACTGTGTGCACCCTGGCACCCTCTCGTCCAACGCTATTTTCGTAATAAAATGCATGAATTAGGTTTTGAACATAACCTAAACGTTCTCAAGCAAGAGATTGAATCCAAGTACTCCGTGGCGAGCTCGGAATGGAGCGACATTGATAGCGTTTTCGACGTGGTGATACCTGCTCGACAAGGCCAAGCTGAAGAGCTACCGCCAAACTCGTCAGAAGAGGTTGAGGTTCAACTTGTCACACCTAAATCTGTCAATAAATTTGGTCTGGTTGAGCTGGAGCACATTGAAGCGACACGCCGAAAAGCACTGCAAGTACAACGTTATAGCCCTGTTAATCCAGGCGATGTATTGCTGTACAAAAGCGCAGACCGAAAAACCGTCAAGGTCACCTACTATTCCATTGAAGATCAACACACGTATTTATGCTCCGAGCTGTTTGCAGTGTTACGTGCCAAAGGCAATGAACATTGGGATGGCAAACGACTGTTTCTTTTCTTGACCTCACGCGCAGGGCAAAGGCTGCTTGAATACACCTTTCGCGACTTTTCTGTCAACGAACTGGCGCAGATTCGCCTCCGTCCTCGACAGCTCAGCAAACTCCAGATTCCGCAGCTTAACTCGCAGAGTGCAAGTGAACTTGACGATAAATACAGCCAACTCACCAAATTGCTGCAACAGAAAGCTGATATTGAGCAGCAGATTGCCAATTTGATGAAGTGAAATCAAAGCAAACATAACTCGATTAAAAAAGGAACTGTATGAGTTACCCAGAACAACAGGCAACACAGGAAGAACTCAAAACCCTAGAAAAGTTGGACAATACGACTAAGGAAGCAAAGCCGATATTCATCAAAATAACACCCACCTCACCGGTGTTGCCTCAGACGCTGGATGATGACTTATCAGAAGGGCAAGAGCGGCTACTACTTACAAAGTGTCCAACTATTCATTTGTCCGTGACCACCAGCCATAAACAGATCACTGCATTTTTGATTGAACTGTTCGCCTATTATTTCGAACTACCACAAGAGAAGATCAAACCTGACAGTGACCTGGCCGATGATATTGAGCGCATGGTATGGGCACGAGAGCTTGATGTGCCTTTTGAGGACGTCACCTACGGGCGGATATTTTGTGGTAAAGACGAAGATGGTAATGCCGTCGGCGGTATGGAAGACAAAGGCATCATGATTGCAACGATGTTTATGCTCGACTTTTCCGACCTTGTTGGCATTAAGGAAGTGGACAATGCAGCCGGCGCGACATTTGAGGCATTGGATGACGAATTTGGTAGCTATTACGACTGCGCTACGATTTCTGATTTGGCGGATTTGATTTTCACAGTTTGTGAAAAGCTAAAACTAACAAAGGAATAAACATGAGATATCAATGGAAAAAATTAAATAACCAACAAAAAGGAACATATGGTGAGTACTTTGCAAAAATGGAATTTACCATGTTCGGTTTCGAAGTTTACACAGCGGAAGTAGACGATAGAGGAATTGACTTTATCGCGCGCAAAGGTGGCAAGTTTTTCGAAGTTCAGGTTAAGACTATCACTAATGAAAATCAGCAATTTATTACTGAATCAAAATTTAAAACTAGTGCTAGTTTCTTGGTTGTTCTTGTTCGCCTCATCGAAGGGGAAAGCCCCACGATTAGCGTATTTTCTGGGGATATGTGGTGCTCTGAGGATGGTTTACTCATTTATAAAAGTTATGAAGGCCTAAAAAGTGCGCCTGAATACCGAATACAATTAACGAAGAGACGAGTCCCATTGTTAGAAAAGTACTCCTTTGAAAAGTTTGCAGCAACAATCCATTAATCAACCCAGATAGCAGTCTTTGAAAGGTGTTAAAAATAATTGATTAACAAATAAGGATAAGTATCGCACAGCCGACACTTTATCTGGTTGTTGAACAAGCCCGCCCTACATTAAGTAAATTGCTCGGATATGCAGAAGAAAGTCTCCCAACACTGATTGACAGACGAGCGACACCAAGAAGTAACGAGGGTCATCATTCGGTACTTGCAATCCATTCTTTGCCAAAAATCAGCGGCTCTTCTCCGCTTAGATGAGTCTATAAATTAACAATAAAACCGGTAACACATTGATTTATAATCGCTTCCCACCTTATATCTCAGTATTGTAGTTTGTCGTTATTATCTTCCGCTCTATTTAACTTTAAAGGCCAATCCGTACAGTCTGTAACGCTCGAAGAAAGCTCTCATTCAGTACTCGTCAAATGCAAGCGAGATAGACGCTGTAAAGTTGTTGACCCTGAGACTGGAGCACCGCGCACAGTCGACCACTATGTTCACCGTCGCCTGTCGGATTTACCTGTCAGTGGTCGCCCTTGCGTTATAGAAATTGAATTGGCTCAGACAAGAGATAGGCTCGGCCGAAGGTTGGTTGAAGCGACTGATTTTGTTGATAAGGGGAGTCGTTATACCAAGAGATTCTGTCACTTTATTAGTGGACTATGCCGCTATATGAGCATCCACGCAGTGTCTAAGCATTTAGACATACGCTGGGAAACCGTGAAAAATATCGATAAAGCATTTCTGTTATCTACCTTGCCCGCTTTAGAGCCTAAGAGGTTGACCAACCTTGTTCATATTGGCGTTGATGAAGTCGCCAGGGCTAAAGGCCATGACTATATGACCGTCGTTTATGATCTCGTTTCAGGACAACTTATTTGGGTTGACCATGGGCGGACTTCAAACGTACTCATCAACTTTTTTGAACAATTATCACCGCAAACGAGAGACGGCATCCAAGCGGTATCAATGGATATGGGGCAATCTTACCAATCAGCAGTGAGAAACGCTCTTCCGAATGCAGACATCGTTTTTGACCGGTTTCACGTTATGCAGAACTACTCTCTTCTGATAAGGAAAGAGCGTAATAAAGCGTTTAGGAAAGGAACACATGACGAGAAGAAAATGCTTAAAGGGACGCTATTTTTAGGTTCATCGCGGCTT
>NZ_JBFRKQ010000156.1:0-1088 GCF_041469505.1 Vibrio sp. 10N.286.49.E11 | reverse complement strand
GAAACACAAGCGCTGGATAGCGAATTTAAATCCTATAGAGGCCAGCTTCAGCTGATTGACCCTGATAGTGGCGATAACACTCAGTTTGTTTTTAGCGGTAAATATTTAGGTCAAGGGTTTGCACCTGGTTACCTTGATGTTTGGCCTAATGGCACTTATCAATTCAGATTAAATACAGGTACCAATCATCATCCGGACGATCTAATCAGTAGCCTACATGCTGGCGAGTCGATGGAGCTCCCCTACGAAGTCGAAACCACTGATGGTCAGAAGCTCACCATTATGGTGAAAGTGACCGGTGAAGATAACCAAGCAAAAATTGCAGTGACGCCCTACTCCAGCCTAAATAATCATGTTTACGAAGATCATACTTCCTTTGGCAATACCACCAATCAGCTCAGCAGTGGTGGCACGTTACAGGTCATTGACCCGGATCACGACCAAGCCGGTTTTATCGCACAAACCATCACCACCACCGAAGGTGGTCAGTTCAATATCAACGCACAAGGCCATTGGTCATACAACATTGACAATGATAAAGTCCAACATTTAGGCGCAGGGGAAAGCTTCCAGCAAACCTTTACCGTTGAATCTATCGATGGCAGTGCTAAAAAAGATATCACAGTGACCGTTCATGGCACCAATGATGCGCCAGTTGCGTCAGCTGAAGTACGTTTAGCGAATGGCTTGGAAGATAGCAAAATTGTCCTCACCTCAGCACAGCTTCTGGCTAATACTAGCGATGTTGATGACAACGATATTGGCAAACTATCCATTGAAAACCTACAGGCTGACCATGGTGCTATTGCCTTAAATGCCGATGGCACGTTCACTTTTACCCCAGAAAAAGACTACAACGGAGCGGTGCACTTTAGCTATGATGTCAAAGATGCCCACGGTGGTGTGACCCACACTGGCGCATCAACGACGCTCTCGGCGGTTGGCGATGCTGCCCAAATCGCTGGCGTTGATACTGGTTCAATAACCGAAAGCAGCGCGGGTGTCGACATGTCACCTGACTATGCTCACTCAGGCATAGCCACACTTGGCAATACAACACTCTATGCGGATGGCAAGCTGACCATCAC
>NZ_JBFRKQ010000155.1:0-867 GCF_041469505.1 Vibrio sp. 10N.286.49.E11 | reverse complement strand
AACTTTTAAATTTGATTAACTTAATCACAGCCTTGAGCTGTTTGATTTCACTTTTTAAAGTGAAAACCAATTAAGTAATCAGTCAGCTTTCCAAATTGTTAAAGAGCAAGAGTTTTTAAAGCATTAAACTTTCAAAACCATTTTTAAATACACTCAGTTTTCTATTACTAAGAAAAGTGTGCTTAAAGATGGTGGGCGATACCGGGCTCGAACCAGTGACCCCCTGCTTGTAAGGCAGGTGCTCTCCCAACTGAGCTAATCGCCCATGATAGTTTTAATTCCTTCATGGAGAAAGAATGGTGGAGCTATGCGGGATCGAACCGCAGACCTCCTGCGTGCAAGGCAGGTGCTCTCCCAACTGAGCTAATCGCCCATGATAGTTTTGATTCCTTCATGGAGAAAGAATGGTGGAGCTATGCGGGATCGAACCGCAGACCTCCTGCGTGCAAGGCAGGCGCTCTCCCAGCTGAGCTATAGCCCCATATTTTTATTTCCTTGGGAGGAAATGGTGGGCGATACCGGGCTCGAACCAGTGACCCCCTGCTTGTAAGGCAGGTGCTCTCCCAACTGAGCTAATCGCCCCAAATTTTATTTCCTTGGGAGGAAATGGTGGGTCGTGCAGGATTCGAACCTGCGACCAATTGATTAAAAGTCAACTGCTCTACCAACTGAGCTAACGACCCTTTTTACTTCTTGAAGGAAGTGGTATCCCGTAGGGGAGTCGAACCCCTGTTACCGCCGTGAAAGGGCGGTGTCCTAGGCCTCTAGACGAACGGGACACTGCAATTCATCTCTACTTTAAAAGTAGAAACAAACTTCGAAGAACTTGGGAGTTCTTCATCTCTTTACTTTTCTAAACCTAATCAA
>NZ_JBFRKQ010000154.1:0-1953 GCF_041469505.1 Vibrio sp. 10N.286.49.E11 | reverse complement strand
GCACTAAGCTCGCTTTTAACTATCTGTTTTTGAAAAAATTACAGCAGTTCAACCGACTGCTGGGCGATCACGAATTCTTCGTTGGTTGGGATAACCATTGCTACTGCGTCTAACATTTCAGACTTAGCGATGATCCCTTCAGCACCAAAGCGAGCAGATTCGTTACCTGCTACATCTTCAACGAAACCTAGAATCTTAAGGTTGTTTAAGATCTCACGACGAATTGGTAGAGAGTTCTCACCGATACCACCAGTGAAGATGATACCGTCTAAAGAATCTAGCGTTGCTAGGTAAGAAGCAACGTATTTCGCTACGCGGTAAGTAAACACCTCAAACGCAAGCTTAGCGCCTTCGTGGCCCTCTTCCATTGCTTCTAAGATGCCACGAGCATCGCTCGTAAGACCAGACACGCCAAGGAAGCCAGACTCCTTGTTTAGAGAGTTAAATACTTGCTCTTGTGACCAGCCTTTCTTAAGTAGGTATTCGATGATGCCTGGGTCTAGGTCACCACAACGTGTGCCCATCATTAGGCCTGAAAGTGGTGTGAAGCCCATAGAAGTATCAACACTGTTACCATCTTTAATAGCACATACAGATGCACCGTTACCTAGGTGAACAGAGATGAAGCTCGATTTTTCGATTGGCTTGTTAACCATCTTCGCAGCTTCACGGCTAACGAAGTAGTGGCTAGTGCCGTGGAAACCGTAGCGACGTACGCCGAAGTCTGTGTATAGCTCTTTTGCGATTGCACCAGTGAATGCACGTTGAGGCATTGTTTGGTGGAAAGCAGTATCAAATACAGCGAACTGAGGTAGAGAAGGGAAAGCTTCAATTGCAGCACGGATACCGATAGCACCTGCTGGGTTATGAAGTGGAGCTAGGTCAGATAGGCTTTCAATTTCGTTCGTTACTTCTTCAGTAATGCGAACCGTTTGAGTGAACTTCTCACCGCCGTGAACGATACGGTGACCGATAGCCACGATATCAGCCGTGAAGCCTAGGTCTTCCATCAGGCCAACCAATTTGCCAATGGCAATTTTGTGGTGGTTATCTTCACCTTGAATGGCAATTTCAGTTTTCTCGCCTTGGAATTTCCAGCTCATACGAGCATCTTCAAGACCAAAACACTCCCCTAGGCCACTTAATACTGCTTCACCAGAAACAGAATCGATTACAGCAAATTTTAGGGATGAACTACCCGAGTTAATAACCAGAACAAACGAATTAGACATTGGATATGGATCCTGTTTCAGTACGAATTGGATGAAGTGTTTACTTCAATTTTAGTTAAGTCCATTATTCAATAATTTTTGAATCTTTCAACTTTTGTTTTGAAAAAAACACTAAATGAACACAATTAAGTTGATCTTGGTCATTAAATTATTTATTTCGAGAGCGGAATTAAAAAATAGTTGAATAAGAAAATTAATGAACAGGTGACGCAAACGAGTGCTCACGTTATTTTTAACTTGATTCAGTTAATTAAAGCGACTCGAACAAATGCAGGTGATCCGCTTGAAAAACAACCACCCTTCCCTTTCGTCTGCTTATCATTACCGATAACTTTTTGCTCGATTTCTCAATTGCTCAGTGTTTGCATCAAAAAGCTCACTGAAGTTGAGAATAGTGATCTGATCTTATTTTGATTGCCTTCGAGCACAACTCTACGAATAGATGCACTGTAACGACGCTTAGATAGCCTTCACTCTTTGTTTCAGCATCTTGTAGCACGTTCTTTTGGTATAGGCTTAGAACGCAATACAGCTAAGTTTTGGCACTAACATTCGTTCTAGGCGCGATGCTTAGTTTCATGGACGAAGCATAGTTTCAGGAACGAAGCTTGATTAAAGTAAGTTAGCTACGAATATCGAGCCAACCAAAGCTTAAGTTCAAATAGCAGGCACAAAAAAGCCGAGCATTACGCTCGGCTTTTAAATGGTTCATCGCGGCTTT
>NZ_JBFRKQ010000153.1:0-350 GCF_041469505.1 Vibrio sp. 10N.286.49.E11 | reverse complement strand
GGAGTCACGCTAACATCAATGTTTGCAGACACGGTATCGGTACCGTCTGACACATCGAAGCTAAAGCTCACATCACCATTGAAGTTCTCGTTTGGAGCAAAGCTATATGATCCCTCACCCAAGTCAGTCAGTACGCCATCAGTGCCTTCATAAGTGATGCCCTCAACCGTCAGGTTATCACCTTCAACGTCTGTCGCGCCTGTAAGCAGATCCGCGTCTGTGAACTGTAAAGTACCGTCTTCTGCAATACTGAACTGTTGATCTTGAGGGACTGGCAGGTCATTAACTGGATTAACAGTAAGGTCAGCCGAAGCTTGAACGGTATTGGTACCATCTGAGATATCGAAGCT
>NZ_JBFRKQ010000152.1:0-2646 GCF_041469505.1 Vibrio sp. 10N.286.49.E11 | reverse complement strand
TTAACTGATCGGCATTACTCCCTAGGGAGCCTTTGTTGTATCTGACGGTATCAAATTGAGATTAAGCGTCTTTTTTGTCTTCGTTCTACACTTTGTCTTTTGATGCGTCGTCGTCATTCGTTGATTTTGCATCTGAAGAGTCGTTGTCTGCTGGAGTTTCTTCCTCTAGCTCGTCCTCGTCATCGCGGTTTTCGATAACACCGTGTGTCTCTTTCCACTTCTCCCAGCGTTGGAACGCCAGTTCTTGCATATCAGTCGTCTTATCCGCTTCATCGACAATCTCTTCGCCCACTAGGTGCTCAAAGATGTCTTCTAGGGTGATGATGCCCTGAATAGTGCCGTATTCGTCCACAACTAAAGACAGTTGCAGGCGGTTTGCCATCATCTGGTCAAAGGCCTTAGCCAAGCCCATGTTGTTCAGCAACACGTGGATAGGGCGCATTACTTCACCCAAAGCTTTCTCACCACAACCGGCTTGCTGCAATCTAAACAGCTCTAAGCGGTGAACAAAACCGATGATGTTGTCACTCTGCTCGCTGTAAACCAGCGGACGTGAGAATGGCGTGTCTTTATGTTGTTCTAGGAACGTATTCACACTCATTTCCGCATCAACACGGAATACCACTGGGCGCGGCGTCATTACCTGAGTCACGGGTACATCTTGAATACCCAGTAGGTTGCTCAGGATTTTTGACTCGCCTTCTGCAAATTCACCGCTCTCTTTTGCCAAAATCGCCATTGCAGATAACTCATCACGCATTTTTGGTGCTTGGTGGCCACGAGCAAGACGTTTGGTGATCTGTTCTGAGAACCATACAAACGGTGTTAGGAAGAACACCATCCAACGAAGCACGCTTGCCGAAGCAGGAGCAAGTTGACGCCAGTAGGTTGCACCAATGGTTTTTGGAACAATCTCAGATAATACCAAGATACCTAGCGTTAGCACGGCAGAGAAGACACCTAACCATTGGCTACCAAAAACGACAGCCGCTTGTGCACCTGCTGTCGCAGCACCGATAGTATGGGCGATGGTGTTGAGCGTTAAAATTGACGCAAGCGGGCGGTCAATATCTGTTTTCAGTTTGTCTAAAGACTCTGCTGCAGGGTGCCCATTTTGTTTTAGTTGAGCAATGTAGCTCGGACTAATACTCAAAAGTACAGCTTCCAAAACAGAACAAATGAAAGAAACTCCAATAGCAATGGAGACGTAAATAGATAGCAGCAGCATGTTTGCCCTTAAATTAAATTGTACGCTTTAGCAGCGATTCAGCGTGGATTATAGTGAAAAAGTAGTGGCTAGGTCATCATTAATTTTGCTCTCAGCCCCTTTTAAACAAGGGCTTGCTTAATAAAATCAGTAACAAATTGTGAGTTATTACTCATATTATGGCTAAAACTACGGCATTAGAGCTAAAGATCGACGACAAACCTTTGCCAGATGGGGCATTTATGTTTTAGAGTGAATTGAATTCAAAAATACAAAGAAGGGAAACCTAAAATGAACAAGACTCAATTAATCGACTTTATTGCTGAAAAAGCGGACCTTTCTAAAGCACAAGCTAAAGCTGCTCTAGAAGCGACTCTTGGCGGTGTTACAGATGCTCTTAAAGATGGCGATCAAGTTCAGCTAATTGGTTTTGGTACTTTTAAAGTAAACCACCGTGCAGCTCGCACTGGTCGTAACCCAAAAACTGGTGATGAGATCCAAATCGCTGCTGCAAATGTTCCAGCATTTGTTGCAGGTAAAGCGCTGAAAGATTCAGTGAAATAATCTAAACTGTACCGAGGTAGTCGTATTCCACCTCGGTACAGGTTTTTATGAAAAAAGCATTTCTTCTCGTTTCACTATTATCTACATTTCTTATTGGTTGTTCTTCAACAAGCCCTCGCAAAAACCTAGAGCAATTTGAAACCCACACTGGCGGCCAAGTCATGGGCGACGCGACGAGTTTCTACTGGGTTACAAACAAGCTAACACAACCTCATACTTCAGCTGACTACGTAACTGTCGGCGATTACGGCTGGTACCAAACTGATTATGCTTGGTCAGAAGGCGTGCTTCGTGAATTCATTCGTGAAGGCGAGCAGCGTAACTCTTCTAATGAGCTGGTTCCCTATCGAGTCCATGTGCGTTTTAATAAGTCAGGCGAAGCTGTGTATCAACAGTATCGTATTGATAGCAAAATCTTACCTATCCAAGCTAAGCAACTCGAAAACTACCAGAAAGAAGCTAAGTCGGTTCTAGAGACTACGATGAAGCAGAATGACGAAGGGCTCAGACTGGTTCAGGGTTACTGGGATGGCAGCTCTTTTAAGACGTGCGCTGGTGGTGAATTTGATCGCATTGAATTTAACCAGACCTTACCAAGCTTCGTGATCGACCGATTGGCATCAGTGGAAAGCTATGCGGCGTTTCTTGGCAGTGACTTACTCGGTAAGATGAGCGTAGAAGAGTTACTGATGCTGGCTGAAGACAGTCATGATTGTGTCGTGAGGCCATCGTTGCTGAAAGAATAGAAAGCAATCAAAGAATTAAGAGTATTTGGCCTACTGTAGGCTAAGTGCCTATTTGTCTGTACAAATACAGATTCTTGTGTAAATGAGATAATAAAAAGGCGCCTATTGAGGTAATGCCGTTCACTTAAG
>NZ_JBFRKQ010000151.1:0-262 GCF_041469505.1 Vibrio sp. 10N.286.49.E11 | reverse complement strand
TAAATTGAACCATTTTTAAAGACTCTCGTAAGACTTTTTGTCGAACAAGAACGCTTAAAGATGGTGGAGCTATGCGGGATCGAACCGCAGACCTCCTGCGTGCAAGGCAGGCGCTCTCCCAGCTGAGCTATAGCCCCATCTAGGTCGATATTGGTGGGTCTGAGTGGACTTGAACCACCGACCTCCCGCTTATCAGGCGAGCGCTCTAACCAGCTGAGCTACAGACCCAATATCGTCTCTTAACTTTTCTAAACCTAATCAA
>NZ_JBFRKQ010000150.1:0-1214 GCF_041469505.1 Vibrio sp. 10N.286.49.E11 | reverse complement strand
GGGCTACATGGACTCCCTCTTTTGTCAACAATAGCTCCCGCTGACAACAGTGGTTCGGACAGCAGCTCTACATTCGGTGTTTAATCGGAATCGTTCCGTCACCTTGATGATATTCGCTTGATGCCAGCCTCATTCGTTAAACAGTATTTATTACTTCCCAATTAAACAGGTTTAGGCATCTCGGTCTGGTCGTATTGTCATCATTTGCTATTGCTTTGACTCGGTGAGTGTTAACCGTTTACATAGTTAATCTTGTACTCTTTTCCTGTTGTTAATAATGCCCATATTATACGAGCGTTTTTTGCTGCTAGGGCGACAGCTGCTCGTTTATAACCTCGTCGTTCAACGAGTTGATTTAACCAAATACTGTTGCGATCGGTTTTCTCTTTACATCGTGCAATAACGGCTCTTGCGCCATGAATAAGTAGAGTGCGAATATGTTTTTCGCCTCTTTTGCTGATGCGACCAAGATGAACATGACCACCCGTTGAGTATTGTCTTGGAACCAACCCTATCCAAGCGGCAAATTGGCGGCTAGATCCAAATTGTTTGGCGTCATTGACGGTCGCGACAATGGCACTTGCACTGTGTTCACCGACACCTGGAATATCCATGAGCGCTTTGGCTGAAGCCATCTCACGAACTAAAGCAGAGACTCTACGATCATAGTGCAATACTTCTAGGTTAAGGTGTTGAATCTTGTTCGATAGATCTTGAAGTAGCTCTCGAGCGAGTATAGGCAAACCATTTTCTGCATCTTCAAGGACACTACCAATAGTGTTTTGAGCCGAGTAGCGCCCCTGAGGCATCACAATACCAAATTCGGAAAGCAAACCTCTGAGCTGGTTAATAGTCGCCGTTCTTGTTTTAATTAGCCCCTGTCGAATACGGTGCAGGCAAAGCACAGCTTGTTGCTCTTCACTTTTTATAGAGACAAATCGTGTTTTGGGTCTAGATACCGCTTCACAGATGGCCTCTGCGTCATTGGCATCGTTCTTCTCATTTTGTCGATATGGAATAACGAATTTGGACGCCATAATTTTCGGGTTATGACCTAGTTTCAGTAGCTCTCTCGCCCAGTGGTGTGCACCAGAGCACGCCTCCATACCGATGAGGCAGGGAGGTAACTTCACGAATGTGTCTAAGAGTTTGTTTCTTTTGACAGTTTTGCGTAGGACGCACTTGCCATATGCATCAACGCCGTGAATACTGAA
>NZ_JBFRKQ010000149.1:0-1007 GCF_041469505.1 Vibrio sp. 10N.286.49.E11 | reverse complement strand
CTGTTGGCGGTGAATACCCAGTGGCCAGTGGTATCAATGGTGAGATCACCGTTGGTGCCTGAGATAGAATCTGGCGTGAAGGTATTGTCTGGGTTATCAACATCGGTACTGGTGAGGGTGCCTGAGGTGGTTACCGCTTTGTCAGTTTCATCGATGGCAATGGTCGCGCTGCTGACAGTAGCAGCGTCATTAGTGCCATTGATCGTGACTTTAATGGTCGAAGGTGTGCCATCAACAGACGATACCGTAAAGGTCTCTTCGACCTTATCGCCGACGTTTAATTGATTAAATGCGCTGTTGGCGGTGAAGCTCCAGTGACCATTGGCATCAATAGTCAGGTCACCGTTGGTGCCAGTAATCGAATCGGGTGTGAAAGTGTTATCTGGATTATCTACGTCGGTACTGGTTAGTGTGCCTGAGGTGGTTACCGCTTTGTCGGTCTCATCAATGGCAACGGTCGCACTGCTGACAGTTGCGGCATCGTTAGTGCCGTTGATCGTCACCTTGATGGTGGACGTTGTGCCATCTACAGACGACACCGTGAAGGTTTCTTCGACTTTATCGCCAACGTTCAATTGATTAAACGCACTGTTGGCGGTGAAGCTCCAGTGACCATTAGCATCAATAGTCAGGTCGCCATTGGTGCCTGCAATGGAATCCGGCGTGAACGCATTATCCGGATTATCGACATCGGTGCTGGTTAATGTTCCTGAAGTCGTGACTGCTTTATCAGTCTCATCCACACTGACTGTTTCGGTACTGACTGTCGCTGCATCGTTAGTGCCGTTAATCGTCACTTTTATGGTCGACGGCGTGCCATCAACCGACGATACCGTGAAGGTCTCTTCGACTTTATCGCCAACGTTCAATTGATTAAACGCGCTGTTAGCGGTGAACACCCAATGTCCACTGGCATCGATAGTCAGGTCGCCATTGGTGCCTGCAATGGAGTCTGGCGTGAAGGTATTATCTGTATTATCCACGTCAGTACTGGTTAACGTGCCTGA
>NZ_JBFRKQ010000148.1:0-490 GCF_041469505.1 Vibrio sp. 10N.286.49.E11 | reverse complement strand
GCAACTTCTAGCGATACGATCGTCAAAGATACGCTAGCGGATATCAGTGTCGATTTTGATGGTTTTGGTGATGAGTATTACAACTCTGCCGAGGTGAGTAATGGCGCACTGGTCGGCACGGTGACCAATGTTGAGAATGGCCAAACAGTATCAATCACTATTACGGATATTGATGGCAAGTCAGAAAATTATACCGCGACAGTGACTGGTGGCGAGTGGACTCTAACTGGCCAAGATTACTCTGCCTTCGCTGAAGGTACGCTAACAGTAGAAGCAAGCGTTACGGACATTGCCGGTAATACAGCAACATCTAGCGATACGATAGTTAAAGATACGTTAGCCAGCATTGGCGTTGATTTTTCTTCATCTGATGATGAGTATTACAACTCAGTAGAGGTCAGTAATGGCGCATTGGTCGGCACGGTGACCAATGTTGAAGATGGCCAAACAGTATCAATCACCATCACCGATGCCGATGGTAAGTCAGAAA
>NZ_JBFRKQ010000147.1:0-5760 GCF_041469505.1 Vibrio sp. 10N.286.49.E11 | reverse complement strand
GTTCATGGGGCGGATACAGTTTTACTCAGTCATCGGCGGCTTGTACCGGAAATACTCAAATTGACGGATGTTTTATATAATTAAGTACCTAAAAACACACGCATCTAAATAGATAAGTATGGGCTAATTCGTTGTTGTTCAACCATTCTTCTATTATTGTATATCTATAATTCCAATAAATATTATTCGTTAATGGACAAAGAGGGCTATATGTCGAAAAATCGAGTCTTGGTGCTATTCGCCCACCCTTCTCAGCATCGCTCTGAAGCTAACAAACCCTTATTTGAACAAGCCAAACGCATTAACGGGGTTACCTGTGTCGACCTCTATGCTGAGTACCCAACCTTCAAGATCAATATCGACCGTGAACAGAAACGCCTGTTGGACCATGACATCATCATTTTTCAATTCCCACTATATTGGTACTCAACACCCGCGATTCTTAAAGAATGGCAAGACCTTGTTCTCGAATATGGCTTTGCTTATGGCACCGACGGTAATGAACTGCAAGGTAAAAGCTTGTTATGCAGTATCACCGCTGGTGGCAAGAAAGATGCTTATCAAACTGATGGCTATAACCACTTCACCATACGTGAACTGCTTCACCCCATCGAACAAACCGCTTCTTTGTGCGGCATGAACTACTTGGCCCCATTGGCTTTATTTGGTTCACGGACTGCGTTGGAAGAAGGCCGAATTCAAGATCACGTAAACAGCTATAAAACGCTTTTGGAGGCTTTTGTTGCGGGCGAAGTCGACCTTAAAAAGGCAAGCAAGGCTGAAAAGCTAAACCATTACGTTGATGAACTGATGAGCAGAGGTTAAATCATGACAGGATATTTTCTACAAGCATTTATCTATTTGCTTGCCGCAGTCATCGCGGTCCCTATCGCCAAAAGACTTGGTCTCGGATCTGTGCTTGGTTACCTCATTGCAGGTGTGGTGATTGGTCCAATTATCGGCTTAGTAGGCGAAGAAACGACAACCATTCAACACTTTGCTGAATTCGGCGTAGTGATGATGTTGTTCTTAGTCGGGCTGGAACTTGAGCCTAAGATGCTTTGGGCAATGAGAAACCGTCTTATGGGACTGGGTGGCCTGCAAGTTGGCGGCACTACCGCGATTGTTATGGGTATTGCCCTATTCTTCGGGCAGCCTTGGACGATAGCACTCACCATCGGTTTGATCTTCGCACTGTCATCAACCGCGATTGTTCTACAAACATTCAATGAAAAAGGGTTGTCCAAAACTGAAGGGGGCAAGAACGCTTTCTCTGTTCTGCTATTCCAAGATATTGCCGTCATCCCTATGTTGGCGTTCATTCCTCTATTAGCGTTGCCAGAATTAATTGAAGCTGCACAAAGCGCGGTCGCTTCAGCTTCTGATCACCATGAAGAGTTAAGTCTCGTTGCGGGCCTACCCGGTTGGGCTTATGGCCTTGTAATCACGGCATCTATTGCTATTGTTGTTGTCGGCGGGCACTTCTTGAGTCGTCCACTGTTCCGCTTTGTTGCAAGCTCAGGCCTGCGTGAAATCTTCACTGCAACCGCATTGATGTTGGTGATTGGTATTGCAGCACTAATGAGCCTAGTCGGCCTATCACCGGCTTTGGGTACCTTCCTTGCGGGTGTGGTATTAGCCAACAGTGAATTCCGCCACGAACTTGAGTCTAATATCGACCCGTTTAAAGGGCTACTACTTGGCTTGTTCTTTATTACCGTAGGTGCAGGCATCAACTTTGATGTCCTATTCAACGACTTTGGTTTGATCATTGGCCTCACCCTTGGCGTAATGCTACTCAAAGCCTTGGTGCTATTCACACTGGCTCTGATATTTAAAATCAGAGATAGCGACCGATGGTTGTTTACATTGAGCTTGGCGCAAGCCGGTGAATTCGGTTTTGTCCTACTGAGCTTCTCATCCCAAAACCATGTACTGCCAGCCGATATTGTTCAAACACTGTCGCTGGTTGTTGCACTTTCAATGTTCCTAACGCCAGGGTTATTCATTCTATTTGATAAAGTGATACTTCCTCGTTACGAGCAAAAGTCTAACGATCGCGAAGAAGATACCATCGAAGAGAAAGGTACGGTGATCATTGCTGGTATTGGCCGATTCGGTCAGATTGTTAACCGCTTATTGGTATCAAATGACGTCAATACTGTGGTTTTGGATCATCAAGCTAATCAAGTCGACTTGCTACGTTCAATCAACATCAAATCTTACTTTGGTGATGCGACTCGTCATGACTTATTGCATACCGCTGGTATCGAAGAAGCCGCGATGTTGGTTGTGGCTATCGACAACCAAGACTCAAGTGTTGAATTGGTCAAATACGTTAAACACAACTACCCTACAGTGAAAGTCTTAGCGCGTGCATTCGACCGTGGTCATAGCTACCGCTTAAGAGAAGCGGGTGCAGACTTTGTGGAATCAGAGACCTACCATTCAGCTCTTGAAATGGGCGCTGAAGCCTTGCGCTCTTTGGGTCATCACCCATTCTTCGTTGAACAACAGAAATCGACGTATCAACGTGTTGAAAGCCGTAAGTCTGAAAAACTCTACCAAGCTTGGTCTGAAGCAGAAGAGAATCCACGCTACGACAACAACTACCGACAAATCTTCATTCACCTTGAAGAAGCAATGAAAGAAGATATGAAAAAAGACCGTTCAGACAAGCACTCTCGATCTGAACGAGGTTGGACACCGCCACCGAAAGGCTATGCAGATGGCTTTGAGGAAGAAGAGTCCTAAGCAGAACTCTAAATAACGGCGCTAGATAACCATACTAGGCAACGATCAAAAGCGGCTATTTAAGCCGCTTTTTCTTTCATTGACTCCCTACAAAACGTCAAATGAGCATGAGTAGCGGGTGCTAGAACTCGTAATCCGAAAGATTTATGTGATCTAGCTAAAATTTTTAATTTCTGACCACATGGCAAAAGTGAATTCACTTTTTACATTATTGAAACATTCCAACCTCGCATAAACCACACCGTAAACATGGCTATATATGCACTCATTTAAGTCATTCAATCATCGCCCCAATTCATAGCGACCACCCTCTAAGGCTTGAGTTACATTGCATATATCTAAATACGCCGCACAAGCTCCAACTTAACCATTCACCATGCAAATAAGTAGCGTACTGTATTCACAAATTTAACCCGTTAAAATTAACATAAACATTTCAAAACATGTCTATCGTTACAATTTGTAACGAATAGCGGTTATCGGTATAGTCCTGCAATTCAAAAAGTGAGACCTTTGCGCTCACCTTAAAGGAGATATAATAATGATTACTAATGATGCTGTAATAATGGGCATGTTAGCTGTTATTCTTGGCGGTGTTTTTATCACGGAAAGTAGCCAAAATAGCGCACTGAAAAAATTCTACTCGTTCGTTCCGGGTCTATTGCTCTGTTACTTTGTTCCTTCTCTACTGAACAGTTTAGGCATCATCGACGCATCAAACTCTAAGTTATACTTCGTTGCAAGTCGCTACCTATTACCAAGCGCACTCGTTCTACTGATCATCTCAGCAGACCTACGTAAAATCTTTGGCCTTGGTTCAAAAGCCGTCATCATGTTCCTAACCGGTACTGTCGGCATTATCATCGGTGGCCCGCTGGCTATCTTGATCATCGACCAAATCAACCCTGACCTCGTATCTGGCGACGTATGGCGCGGCCTTACAACCGTTGCTGGTTCTTGGATTGGCGGCGGTGCAAACCAAGCAGCAATGAAAGAAGTGTTCGAGGTTGATGACCAACTCTTCTCTGCAATGATTACGGTTGATGTTATCTGTGCAAACATTTGGATGGCCGTGTTACTTATCATGGCAGGTCGTCAGAAGAAGATTGATGCATGGTTAAAAGCGGATACCTCATCTATTGAAGAGCTAAAAGAAACCGTTTCTAAATACCAAGAAGAGAACGCTCGCCCAACAACCACAACCGATCTCATGAAGATCACGGGGATTGCGTTCGGTCTTACCGGCCTAGCTCACTTTTTCAGTGACCTGATTGCACCGTGGATCTCAACCAACGCTCCAGAACTTGCGAAATACAGCCTAACATCTGGTTTCTTCTGGTTAATCGTAATGGTGACAACGTTCGCGCTCATCGCTTCATGCTTCAAATCAACACGCAGCCTTGAGCACAGTGGCGCGTCAAAAGTGGGCTCGGCATTCATCTACATCCTAGTTGCAACGATTGGTATGCAAATGGATGTGACGGCTATCTTAGACAACCCAGGCTACTTCTTCATTGGTATCACATGGCTTACTATCCATGCCATTCTAATGATTGTGATGGCGAAGCTTATCCGTGCACCACTGTTCTTCATGGCTGTCGGTAGCCAAGCTAACGTTGGCGGCGCAGCATCGGCTCCTATCGTAGCAGCGGCATTCCACCCAGCATTGGCTCCAGTCGGTATCCTAATGGCAGTATTGGGTTACGCACTCGGTACATACGGCGCTTACATCTGTGGTCTCATCATGCAGGCTGCTGCGGGTTAATAGAATCGCTTCAATCCAATAACACAAAAGGCTGAACGATGATCGTTCAGCCTTTTTCGTTTCTAAAACTGTATTTCAAATAACGGCTTAATCGAACAAAGACGCCAGTTTATTTTCCACAACTGGGCTGATATTAAAGCTCAACATAAAATCTGGACGCGTTTCTTCGTCTTTCTCAAGGTAATAGTTCGCTTCAATGCCAAACTTCCAAGGACGTCCGTTCAACACAGTAGTCTTGCTTACGCTTATATTCAACGGAATTTCCGCCTGATCCTTATTCCAGTCATACGAGAATGTCGGCGCAGAGCCTACCGTCCAACCGCCGCCTAATATCTCCACCCAAAAGACTTGTGTCGATGTCTTGTTGATTCGAGTATCAGAATGGTCGGCTCCGTCTCCAGAAACACCATACAAGTGGTTTGGGAACATACCAACAACTCGCTCACTACTCGCCTTCCCGAACATAAATTCAGGCCCGATAGCAAATTGATCAGCCGTTAAGTCATTACTACCTGTTGGCAAAGAAGCAAAAAGACCGAAAGCGACAATAGTACCGCCCTCCATTTTAGGCGCATAAGCTAAATCAAATGAGATGTCCGTAACGCCAGACTGGTCCATATGCTGCGATCTTGTTGGTGAATCCATATGGAAATCGTTCTGTACATAAGAGATGGCCGGGCGGAAGATCACTTTGTCGCCGTTATCCATGGGAAACGGCAGTGTCGGCTGTAATACTGTAGCGAAACTGTCCCCTCCACCATCGTAACCACCTGAATACTGGAGCTTTAAATTAAGGCTAGCGTAAGCTGTGTTTGGGTTTGCAAGTTCCTTTGCTGCCTGTTCTGCTGCTTGATCGCTTTCAGATTTCGAAATATCGTCCCTAGCGCTAGCAAAATTCGGCGTTAATAATAGTCCAGTTATTATTAGTGCAAGTGGTTTACAAGCCATGAGCCCTCTCTTCAATAGTAAAACAATAAGATGTAACTGCTTATTGAGTATTTTAGAGATTACTGGGCAGTAAAATGGCCATTCAGTGACAGAGAGATAAGTTAACCCTAGTTCATAGACAGGATCTTAAGAGCTAACTTGTTTATTTAGATAGAAAAAAGGCTTCATTTATGATCAGATAATCGTCGCCAAACAAACTACCTACATCAATAGTGAAGCCGATGACGATTATCTCCTTACAGAAGCAATTTAAGCAATTCTTTAATGCTGACAGGCGTTGTTAATGATATGGA
>NZ_JBFRKQ010000146.1:0-1340 GCF_041469505.1 Vibrio sp. 10N.286.49.E11 | reverse complement strand
TAATGCCGTTCACTTAAGAGTGAACGGCATTTTTGTTCTTAGCATACCGTTGTGGTCTGGGTTTAACTCTTCTAGGGAATGTCCTTTCCCTTCGCCCTTCAAGTATTAAGCTTTCAGCCATGTTGTGGAACCCCTTTAGCTGACGAGGTATTGCGCCTGGTGTTGAATAAGGTAAGCCTACAAGTAACGCTGATACATGAGCTAACGTGCCGTTAAAACTCAGTTGATAAGGAAGGTAATTTCCCTTTAAATTGAAGCAGAGCTCGACCATCTGATATCGGATTAAATTGTAAGTAAGCAAGATGCCCCATAACTCCTGCTTGACCAGCTCTGGTAAACGACTTCGCAGCGTAAGACGGTTTCCAAGCATGTATTGTTTTTGCTCTCGGTAGCCCAGCTCTATTTCCCAACGATGCTCATAAAGGCCTGCAATATCTTTTGATGGGTAACGCAGGGAGTCCGTCATGGAGGTTAATACTTGGTAGTCTTTTCCTTTAATTTTACGAGTGACAAGTCGAGCGGTTATCGACTTTGGTAAATCAGGCCATAGCTTTCTAGCTCTTGGATTACTGTGTAATTGAACAAGTTTGTCATTTCGCCCTAAAGATTGAACAATGTCATATTGTGTATTTTTCTTGAGGGGGATAAGCCAATGGCGCTCTGAGCCAGAGTCTTGCCATTTATGTAATAAACCTAAAGAATAGAACCCCTTATCGAACATTGTTACGCTATGGTTTGGTGTTGTTTCTATCAGTTTTTCAGCTAATATCATTTCGTTTGTATTGTAATTATCAAATGCACTGGCCGTAATAATGTGACTGCTTAGTTCCATTTGGCAGACCATTCTCACTTGCGGATATTGCGTCCCTTTTTGTCGAGAAAATGCCTTTTCATTTTGCGGGTTATCGGGCGTTCGCCAAACAACGCCATCGACGCCAAGCAGCGTTAATCCATTCCATTGGGGTAACTTTGCACTGTTTAACCATGACGTAGTCATTCGCTCAAAGACCGCTTTAATTGCGTCTTCACCCAACGTCTTTCGACGTTGAGTTAACGCACTCGGTGCGACAAAAGCTTTACCTGTACGGTCGACAATATCAAGTTGGTTCACTAAATCTTTCATGGATTTACTGTTATAGATAGCCATTCCAACAAGCAGCCACACCATGGATTCTAAAGTTAATTTCCTCTTTCTCATCGTGACAGTATCAGTAAGAGAATAGGCTTCGTCGATGAGTTCAATTGGAAGCAAGTCAGACAAAGTCTCAACGCTGCTAGGTTTCCAATCATTAATTATGTTTAGAGCTTGAGAAACATCCATAAAAAAATCCAAGTGCATT
>NZ_JBFRKQ010000145.1:0-500 GCF_041469505.1 Vibrio sp. 10N.286.49.E11 | reverse complement strand
CATCGCCAGGCTTTAAATTTTTAGAGTCGTTTTTAAACGGTTCTTGAATTGCTGATATAGCTCAGCCCGGTAGAGCGCACCCTTGGTAAGGGTGAGGTCCCCAGTTCGAGTCTGGGTATCAGCACCATATTTAGTTGATTTGATTATTCAAGTTAACAACAGAATTTGCTTGGCGACCATAGCATTGTGGACCCACCTGATTCCATGCCGAACTCAGAAGTGAAACACAATAGCGCCGATGGTAGTGTGGGGCTTCCCCATGTGAGAGTAGGACATCGCCAGGCTCCAAATTGCTTTATGCTGAATAGACACTGCGGAGTGGTAGTTCAGTTGGTTAGAATACCGGCCTGTCACGCCGGGGGTCGCGGGTTCGAGTCCCGTCCACTCCGCCACTTATTAGAAAGCCTAGTCTTATGACTAGGCTTTCGTCGTTTCTGGCTATCGATAATTTGGTCTCCGACGAATGAGTGTCGTCACCTGATACCAATCCGGAAAATTAA
>NZ_JBFRKQ010000144.1:0-220 GCF_041469505.1 Vibrio sp. 10N.286.49.E11 | reverse complement strand
TCGAGGCACCATTATTTGGTACTTAACAAATAATGGTCTTTATAGACCTGATGTTGAGACAAGTAATTCCCCTTTAGTTCAGTTGGTAGAACGGCGGACTGTTAATCCGTATGTCGCAAGTTCAAGTCTTGCAAGGGGAGCCATTTTTAAAGGACTTCATTTTATATGAGGTTTTAATTGAAGAGTTTAACTCTTTAAGCAAAGAATTTAGTGTGCCGAC
>NZ_JBFRKQ010000143.1:0-521 GCF_041469505.1 Vibrio sp. 10N.286.49.E11 | reverse complement strand
TCATCATTAGCTACAACCGTTGCATCTCCACCAACCGTAAGGTCGCTAGCTGTCAGGTCATCACCTTCAACATCTGACGCTTGCGATAGCAATTGCTCTTGGCTTAAACGGATAGAACCGTCTTCATCGATTGAGTACGCTAAGTCACCAGACACTGGCGCATCATCAACCGCTGTAACACTCACATCGATGTTGGCAGAGACCGTATCGGTGCCATCTGACACATCGAAGCCGAAGTTTACGTCACCATTGAAGTTTTCATTCGGTGCGAAGGTGTATGTGCCATTACCGTTGTCGGTAAGAATACCGTCGCCACCGTCGTAGGTCACACTTTCAATAGTAAGGTTGTCACCTTCAATGTCCGTTGCGCCTGTTAATAGGTCTGCATCAGTGAAGATTAACGTGCCGTCTTCTTCAACACTGAATTGTTGGTCTTGTGGAACAGGTAAATCATTTACTGGGTTAACCGTCAGGTCTGCTGAAGCTTGAACGGTATTGGTGCCATCTGAGATATCGAAGCT
>NZ_JBFRKQ010000142.1:0-1007 GCF_041469505.1 Vibrio sp. 10N.286.49.E11 | reverse complement strand
ATTGATGTTAGCGTGACTCCGGAAAATGATCCTCCAGTTGCGGGTTCTACTTCTTACACCGTAAATGAAGATAACTCGATTACCATTTCTGATGCACAACTATTGGTAACGTCTTCAGATATTGAAGGTGATGTATCGATAGACAGTGTGACTTACTCTGGTAGCGACGGTGTCCTTGAAATCAATGGTAACGGCACTTACACCTTCTCGCCCAATGAAAACTTCAGCGGTGAAATTGCACTGGATGTGGTTGTTGCTGATGAAGATGGTGCGACCGACGCGACGACTGCGGGTATCAATGTTCTTGAAGTGAACGATCCACCTGTAGCTGGTCCAACGTCGTATACGATTAATGAAGATTCAGTTCTAACATTCAGTGAATCACAGGTACTACTTAACGCTTCGGATGTGGAAGGGGATGTTGAGCTAGTTGGTATTAGCTACGATGGCCCTGAGGGTATCTTCTCAGTAAATGGTGATGGCACTTGTAGCTTCGCACCGAATGAGAACTTTAATGGCCAAGTTCAGCTTGATGTCACCATTCGTGATGAAGACGGTGCAGAGGTTGAAACCGTCATCAATGTTGACGTATTGCCAATCAATGATGCGCCAGTATCCGGTGATTTGGCTTACAACGTTAACGAAGATGGTTCAATCACATTGAGCCAAGTTCAGCTGTTGTCTCAAGCGTCCGATGTTGAAGGCGAAGACCTAACCGCGAGCGGCTTAACAGTTGGTGGTGATGCAACGGTTGTAGCTAACGATGATGGCAGTTTCACCATCACGCCAGATGAGAACTTCAATGGCGACATTGATATCAGCTTCGATATCTCAGATGGCACCAACACCGTTCAAGCCTCTGCAGACTTAACCGTTAACCCAGTAAACGACCTGCCAGTGCCTCAAGACCAACAGTTCAGTGTTGAAGAAGATGGAACGCTTATCTTCACCGATGCAGACCTATTAACAGGCGCTACAGACATTGATGGTGACAACCTAACGGTTGA
>NZ_JBFRKQ010000141.1:0-1169 GCF_041469505.1 Vibrio sp. 10N.286.49.E11 | reverse complement strand
ACGCCAGATGAGAACTTCAATGGCGACATCGATATCAGCTTCGATATCTCAGATGGTACTAATACGGTTCAAGCATCAGCTGACCTAACCGTTAACCCAGTTAATGACCTGCCAGTACCTCAAGATCAACAGTTCAGCGTTGAAGAAGACGGCACGTTAATCTTTACTGATGCCGACCTGTTAACAGGCGCTACCGACATTGAAGGTGATAACCTAACGGTTGAAGGTGTGACCTACGATGGTGGCGACGGTATCCTTACTGACAATGGCAACGGTACGTACACCTTTGCGCCAAATGAAAACTTCAATGGCGACGTAAACTTCGGTTTTGATGTGTCTGACGGCACCGATACGGTGTCAGCAAACATCGACGTAAGCGTAACTGCCGTAGATGATGCGCCTGTGTCTGGTGACCTAGCGTACTCAATCGATGAAGACGGTTCGATTCGTCTAAGTCAAGAGCAGCTTCTATCGCAAGCTTCTGACGTAGAAGGCGATGACCTTACTGCTAGCGGCCTAACGGTTGGTGGAGATGCGACGGTTGTAGCTAATGATGACGGCAGCTTCACCATCACGCCAGATGAGAACTTCAACGGTGACATCGATATCAGCTTCGATATCTCTGATGGCACCAATACCGTTCAAGCATCGGCTGACCTAACGGTTAACCCAGTAAACGACCTACCAGTCCCTCAAGATCAACAGTTCAGCGTTGAAGAAGATGGCACGCTCATCTTCACCGATGCAGACCTGTTAACAGGTGCTACAGACATCGAAGGTGACAACCTTACAGTTGAAGGTGTGACCTACGATGGTGGCGACGGTATTCTTACTGATAACGGTAATGGTACGTACACCTTTGCTCCGAATGAGAACTTCAATGGCGACGTAAACTTCGGCTTCGATGTCTCTGACGGCACCGATACGGTGTCAGCAAACATCGATGTGAGTGTAACTGCCGTTGATGATGCACCTGTGTCAGGCGATTTAGCGTACTCAATCGATGAAGATGGTTCGATTCGTCTAAGCCAAGAGCAACTGTTATCACAAGCATCTGATGTTGAAGGCGATGACCTTACTGCTAGCGGCCTAACGGTTGGTGGTGATGCGACGGTTGTAGCTAACGATGATGGCAGTTTCACCATCACGCCAGATGAGAACTTCAATGG
>NZ_JBFRKQ010000140.1:0-963 GCF_041469505.1 Vibrio sp. 10N.286.49.E11 | reverse complement strand
GGTGTTGCTAAAGATTTCGCATCTATCGATAACGCTCCAGAAGAGCGTGAGCGCGGTATCACAATCGCAACTTCTCACGTTGAGTACGACACTCCAGCACGTCACTACGCACACGTAGACTGTCCAGGACACGCGGATTATGTTAAAAACATGATCACTGGTGCTGCACAAATGGACGGCGGTATCCTAGTTGTTGCTGCGACTGACGGCCCTATGCCTCAAACTCGTGAGCACATCCTACTTGGTCGTCAAGTTGGTATCCCTTACATCATCGTATTCATGAACAAATGTGACATGGTAGATGACGAAGAGCTACTTGAGCTAGTTGAGATGGAAGTTCGTGAACTTCTTTCTGAATACGACTTCCCAGGTGATGACCTACCAGTTATCCAAGGTTCTGCACTTGGCGCACTAAACGGCGAGAAGCAGTGGGAAGACAAGATCGTTGAGCTTGCAGAAGCACTAGATTCTTACATTCCTGAGCCAGAGCGTGCAGTTGACCAACCGTTCCTACTACCAATTGAAGATGTATTCTCAATTCAAGGTCGTGGTACTGTTGTAACTGGTCGTATCGAACGCGGTATCCTACGTGTAGGTGACGAAGTAGAAATCGTTGGTATCAAAGAGACTACTCTTACTACTTGTACTGGTGTTGAAATGTTCCGTAAACTGCTTGACGAAGGTCGTGCAGGTGAGAACGTTGGTGCACTTCTACGTGGTACTAAGCGTGATGACGTTGAACGTGGTCAAGTACTTTCTGCGAAAGGTTCTATCAACCCACACACTAAGTTTGAGTCTGAAGTATACGTACTTTCTAAAGACGAAGGCGGCCGTCACACTCCTTTCTTCAAAGGTTACCGTCCACAGTTCTACTTCCGTACAACTGACGTAACAGGCGACATCACTCTACCAGAAGGCGTAGAAATGGTAATGCCAGGTGACAACGTTCAAATGACTGTTGAG
>NZ_JBFRKQ010000139.1:0-2196 GCF_041469505.1 Vibrio sp. 10N.286.49.E11 | reverse complement strand
GACCTCAGGTCGCACGGACAGAAATCATTTAGACTATTTACTTAAATCGGGAGTCACCGGATTAGTTCAGGTATCTAAAACTCCAAGGTCTCACCATCAGCAGGAATAAGGACTTTATCTGACAAACCGTTTTTATCAATTGCTTCTTTAAGAATTGGTCGAGTCACTGCACAGTGATTGAGTGCCTCCATATGGTTCGCAACCACCTTATTAGGGGAAAGGCGAATAAACTCCATGACCTCATCAATAGACATCAATAACGGTTGACCAACGTCCATACGAGCACGACCTGCCGCGACTACTGTGATATCAGGTTTCAACTCAGTCAACGCTCGTTTTACATCATCGGTTAGAACTGTATCACCGCTAATGTAAATAGAAGGCTCATTGGGGAGCTCCAAGAAAAATCCAACACCATTAGCCATTACCTTGTGAATCCATCCATGGCCGTGCAAAGCCGGAACCGCGGTGAGCTTTCCGTCTAGAAAGTCGATAGTTTGCCAGTCTTCAATTCCCCAATTTACCGTTAAGTCATATTTTTCTAGGTAAGCCTTATCTTTGGCTGGTGTCGCAACTGGGATATTACGACTTGTTAAAAACGTCTCACCTGCCGGATCTAGGTGATCTCCATGTTGTAATGCCTTGATACCAAGTGTTTGACTGTGAGTAATTAAGGTATGAGTAACCTTGTTTAGTAGCTCATCGGCATTACTTGGCATCTCAACGGTTGGATTTTTCGCGGCCTTAGCCTTAATGACTGAAAACGGAGGCATAGAGCCTTTTTTCCCCAACATAGGATCAATAAGGATAAATTTTTCGCCAGATTCAATAATAAATGTTGCGCTACGTAGGTGGTGGATCTTCATAATGCCTCTCTAAACTCACTAACAAGCCATGTTCTCTATGAGATTTAGTATGCTTCTTTCTAGTTTCTTGTGATACTGTCTTGAAAGTCAACATTCGCGCAAATCGAGACACTTGTGAACAAATCAACCGAGCTAATTAAAATTACGATGGTAGCCTTTGAAGGCATCAGTGCTTTTCATCTCTCTGTGCCTTGTCTGGTGTTTCAAGATATCTTTTTCGGTCAGCCGGTTCGGTTTGACTTGAGGATCTGTTGCGAAAACAGCTTGCAGTTTGAAACAAGCTCTGGATTTGGTGTGGTGATCGATAGAGATTTGAGCGCTATTAAAGAGGCGGATATTGTGATTGTTCCAAGCTGGCCAAATGACCTGCCAGAGCCAAGTGAGCGACTTATAGAGGCGCTAATAGAGCATCATGGGAAAGGTAAGCTACTAGTAGGACTCTGCCTCGGGTCTTATGTACTTGCATGTGCTGGCGTTCTCGATGGAAAACGTGCCACAAGCCATTGGGCGTTTTCCGAACAATTTCAGCAGCAATTTCCTAAGGTGGATTTTGACCCAAACCCTCTATTTGTTGAACATGAGACTATCATTACCTCTGCTGGAGTAGCTGCTTCACTCGATTGTTGTCTACATATAGTGCGCCGTTTGTGTGGTAGTGAGCTTGCGAATGATCTCGCACGTAAGATGGTGACTGTGCCATCTCGTACTGGTGGACAGCAGCAATACATACCAGCACCAGTCAACATAAAACCTCTTACAGAGACAAGTATTAGCCTTGTGATTGAGCTGGTGGAGCAGAGCCTTAATCAGTGTCACTCACTAGATGAAGTCGCTGAGCGCTGTGCGATGAGTAAACGTACCTTCACACGCCAGTTTAAATCCACCTATGGCTGTACATTTGGTGAATGGCTGCAAAACCGACGTTTGGTGCTTAGCCAACGTCTATTAGAAACCACGAAACTATCGATACCTCAAGTTGCAGAGCAAGCGGGTTTTGGCTCTGACAGTGTATTCAGAAAGCACTTTAAATCGGCTTTTCATGTATCGCCGATTCAGTGGCGCACTACATTCAAGCAATAGTCTTAATTTCATTGAGGGCGATGGGGCTAGATCGTCGCATCTATTACTTTTTGTATCTGAAACCTTGCAAGTTCAATTCTAGGCGTTTTTGGGGCATCACAAGCCAGCCCTAACATCACTAGTTTGAAGCTACAAAATGATTTGCCGAAATCAATAGAATGAGTTTTGACTATCTCGCTATAAGGCCACTTAGCGATGGTCTATCCAACATATGAGCACAAAAAAAGCGAGCACTAAGCTCGCTTTTAAC
>NZ_JBFRKQ010000138.1:0-517 GCF_041469505.1 Vibrio sp. 10N.286.49.E11 | reverse complement strand
ACCATTACTGACGGTGATATTCCAACCATCGAATCCGTACCAAGCGTGACGCTATCAGAAACACAACTTTCTGATGGCTCGACACCAAGCGGCAGTGCAGTCAGTCAAACTGAGACGATTACCTTCACCAATCAAAGCGATGATGTGGCGAGTTTCCGTATTGAACCGACTGAATTCAATGTGGGTGGAGCACTGAAATCGAATGGTTTTGCCGTTGAGATAAAAGAAGACTCGGCCAATCCAGGTACTTACATTGGCTTTATTACCGATGGTTCGAACACTGAAATCCCAGTGTTCACTATTAGTTTCTCGGCAACCAAACTTGGTGAATACACCTTTACTTTACTTGAAGCGTTAGACCATGTGGATGGTTTAGATAACAACGATCTGAGCTTCGATCTGCCTGTTTATGCTGTGGATACAGACGGCGACGATTCATTGGTGTCTCAGCTTAATGTGACCATTGGTGATGATGTCCAAATCATGCAAGACGGTAAGTTAGATATCACTGAGCCAA
>NZ_JBFRKQ010000137.1:0-291 GCF_041469505.1 Vibrio sp. 10N.286.49.E11 | reverse complement strand
GGCAGGCGCACCTTTTAAGCGTGATTCTATCCCGTAGAGTTTTTGGATTTTAGCCAGCGCCTTATCAGCCTTGCCCGATTTACCTTTCCCTTGAAGCTTCTTCGCATCCATGAACTTGCGACGAGCATGCGCTAAGCACCCTACATTGGTGACGTGATGCAGACCATCATAAGCCGCGTAGCCATCGGTTTGTAGATAACCGTTGTAGTCACCTAAAAAGTCCACGGGACACGCCCTCGCGCGACTGTTTTGATAGTCGTACAAGGCAATATTTTTCACATTCGGCAGTGC
>NZ_JBFRKQ010000136.1:0-457 GCF_041469505.1 Vibrio sp. 10N.286.49.E11 | reverse complement strand
GTATCCGCCCCATGAACCCACGGGGCGACTTGTCAGTGTTTGAAGTTCCAAGGCAGGAGTGCATCGATATCGGGCTCTGCTTTTGCTAGCTCTTTCATGCACTTGACCATATAGTCGTAGAGGATAAGACCGTTGGCTTTCGCGGTCTCGATGATGCTGTAAAGCATCGCGCTCGCCTCAGCACCATTTGGTGTGTTGGAGAATAGCCAATTTTTTCTGCCAATGACCAGTGGTTTAATTGCACGTTCAGCGCGATTATTATCGATAGATAAGTGACCATCGTCGATATAACGAATGAGCTTTGGCCATTGCCCGAGCGTGTACTTTATCGCTTTACCTAGTGGGCTAGAGCCTATCACCTTCTGGGTTGTCATCCATTGGTAAAGCTCATCCAGTATCGGCTTGGCAAGCGCTTGACGCTCTGCTTTTCGCTCTTCGGCAGGCGCACCTTTTAAGC
>NZ_JBFRKQ010000135.1:0-3819 GCF_041469505.1 Vibrio sp. 10N.286.49.E11 | reverse complement strand
AATCCGCGATGAACCAAAAATATTGCCCTAGCCACAGTACTATTAGTAATGATCTGCAAACCAATGGCACCTTGTTGAATGATGCGTGGTGTAATTTTTTCAATAAACATGACTTTATCATCGGTGTGAGCATTGATGGCCCAGAGCACTTACATAATCACTACCGAACCAACCGTGCAGGCAAAGGCACTTTTTCTCAAACAATGCGTGGCATTCGCTACTTGAAACAACATAACGTCGAGTTCGCGACCCTAAGCTGTGTGAATGATGTGACAGGTAAGTATCCACTAGAGGTTTATCGCTTTCTACGCGATGAAGTGGGTTCGAAGCAGCTGCAGTTCATCCCTGTGGTGGATAAGCGCGAGGCTCATACCAACAATCAATGGTTGAGCAACCAACAAGCGATCATTCCTGTCTCTGGCGAAGTTGAATCGTGGAGTGTCGGTTCAGCGCAATGGGGAGAATTCCTTACTACCATTTTTGACGAGTGGTTCGAACATGATTTTGGTCGGGTATTAGTGCCGTACTTTGAAAATTTTTTCGGCGTGTGGATGGGCAGAGAAAGCACCATGTGCACCTTGAGTGAGATCTGCGGCAAAGGGTTAGCGGTTGAGCCCAATGGTGATGTGTATTCATGTGACCATTATGTCTTTCCTGAATTTCAGTTGGGTAATATTCAGGAACAAGAGCTTTCATCTTTAGCCTTTTCGCCAAAGCAACAGAGTTTTGGGTTCTCCAAACAGAAGTCTTTGCCGAAACAATGCCAAACCTGTGAGTTTAAGTTCGCATGTCATGGGGAGTGCCCCAAAAACCGCATCATCACAAGCCGAGATGGCGAAGCAGGGCTAAATTACTTGTGTGAAGGTTGGCTGAGCTTCTTCAAGCATATCGACCCTGTTATTAAGGACTTATTCAAAGCCAATAATATTGCGTCTCGTCTGGGGTAATGGAGTAGGCGTGAATGGATTCAATCAAGATTTAAGTTAGATAGAAGGCTCGCTAAATTGTGCGAGCCTCTTGGTATTTGGTATTTGGTAACGGGTATCTAGTCAGCCGATTCTTGGGCTGGGCTCATGGCGAGAAGAGTCTCTTCCATGGCATTGTTTAGAATCGAACGGTTACGCTGCATGGCGGCCATGAGCGTTGAGCCAAGCCATAAACCATAAAGCGTTCGAGATAGCGATTCGGGCTCTGCGATAGTGAAATCACCGGCCTCATTGCCTTCTTCAAACAGCTTTGCCATACGCAGGATTATCTTTTCTGCGCCTTCTGCCATGGTCGATTGCAACGGGTTTGCAGACCCAGATACTTCTCCCGCCAGTTTTACAACAAGACATTGGATATTGAAGTCTTCAGTCAGTTTCGACGCACACCAAAACTCGAAATAGGCTTTAACGCGGTCACGACGAGAAAGCGATTCATCACTTAAAAAGTCATCCAGCTTAGCGAGATGCTCATCAAAGTAGTTAGTAAGAAGGATCTCACCAAAGTGCTCTTTGGATTTAAAGTAGTGGTAAAAAGAACCCTTCGTGCCTTCCGCTTGGTTGATGATCTTCATCAGGCCAACACCAGCAAACCCGTGTTCATTAATAAGGCTAAATCCTGCATCGAGCATAGCTTGTCGCATGTCTTTCATTGTTCTTACTCTTTATGCTGAGAATGAGGAATAGTGTAACGAGCAACATACCAACCGTCCAGTCTAGCGCGTTAGGACGCGGTCAATAATTGACTCGTTTCGTCAAAGTAACTTTTTCTCTTATTGGCACTTCTAAGCGACAAAACTTTTTTCAAGATAAGCACATCCTATAAATCGAAAATAACAACCTTAAAGGGCCTGTTTGGTGCCTTAAAATGGCTAAATTTGGGTGTTTTAAGTTGCTGTTTTTGTTCGTTTTTAATTTGGTGTTTTCTTAAGATCGCAATGGTAGTCTTAGCTTAATTTCTTTAGGGGGCTAAATGGACACCAATAACAGCACTTATCATCACCACAATTTTGCTCAGCAAGACTTATCAGAGCTTACATTTACAGCCTGTACGTTTATCCGTTGTGATTTCAGACGTTCGAACTTACGTGATGCAACGTTTATTAACTGTAAGTTTATCGAACAAGGCGATATTGAGGGATGCCACTTCGATGTTGCAGATTTGCGTGATGCAAGTTTTCAGAACTGTCAGTTGGCGATGGCGAATTTTAGCAACGCGAATTGCTACGGTATTGAGTTACGTGATTGTGACCTGAAAGGGGCGAACTTTACTCGTGCTAACTTTGCCAACCAGGTAAGCAATAGAATGTATTTTTGCTCCGCGTATATTACGGGCTGTAACCTGTCATACGCCAACTTGGAGCAAGCTTGTTTAGAGAAGTGTGAGTTATTTGAAAACCGCTGGATAGGTACTTACCTTGGCGGAGCGTCACTAAAAGAGTCCGATCTTAGCCGAGGCGTGTTCTCGGAAGATGTATGGGGGCAATTTAGTATGCAAGGTGCTAATTTATGCCATGCTGAATTAGAAGGGTTAGATCCTCGCAAGGTAGACACATCGGGGATTAAAATCGTTGCTTGGCAACAAGAACAACTGCTTGAAAGCATGGGTATTGTGGTGATGCCTGATTGATAGCTGTAATTTCTAACTACAGGCTATTTGGAATATGTAAGAATTCGCTATAGAAGAAAAGCCCAAAGCTAATAACTTTGGGCTTTTCCGTATTTGGTAACCAGCATTTTATAATGAATTTTTAAAAAGAGAATGCTTGGTGATAGAGAACTGATTGGTTGATTAATGCATGCCTGAGCGCATTTTGTCGGCGAGCGCAAAGAAGACAAAAACGACGAAACAGACTAGAGCAGCACACAGTGAAGTTAAGATGGTTGTGGCGTCTTTTGAAATCAATGGAATGGTGATAGAAGCTAGCGCTATCAACATAACAAGGATATGAACAATTCGACCCGGAATTGGATTTTTATGACAGAATGAAGCCCAGAGGTAACGCATTTTCAACACCAGTATAAAATTAGTGGTTTTATTCTATTTTCTTAGTGAGTATTTTGTAAATAACAATTGGTTACAATTGGTTTCAATTGGTTTCAATTGGTTTCAATTGGTTGTAAATATGATCTAAGTCGAATTAGTATTAAACCAGTTAAATAACAGCAGTTTATTGATCTTTTATTGAATTTTAACTTTCAAAATGAACATCATAATATTCCGTATTCTTTGGAATGCTAAGTCAAATATTATTCGAATTTTTGTTTTTTGACTTAAGATCTCATTTATTGAGTGTTCTGTTAAGAGACCGTTTGCGTACAGGTATTGGTGGCGTAACTATCAAGCGAATTAGAGTCATCCTAGAGCCTGTTATTCGTTTTATGTTATTTATCAAAGTGACTCCTCAAATTGAGAGCGAAGTAATCTTGTGAATTTTTCGGTTTGATATACTCAATATTCATTCGATAAAGATGATGGAGATGATATGTCGAAAACCGCGAAGATCATTAATGAAGATAAGCTGGTAAAAAAAGCAGTTGAAGTCGGTTTTAAGATGGCTAAGCTACAAGGTTTTGATTTGCCAAATTCATCCCAACCGATAAAGGTTAAAGCGGTGTACTTGTTCCTTGTTGAAGTCAATCAGATCACACCGTTACCGGACGATAAGCTTGATGGCGCGAACATCAAGAAGCGTTTAGCACTCTGGCTTCATAAGGCACTGCCGGACAATGACCCGCTGAAGTAAACTTGTATTACCTCATTTTTTATATTTGAAACCTAGCGATTTTTCGCTGGGTTTTTTGCTTTATGGAGCAGTAAAAATAGGTTCATCGC
>NZ_JBFRKQ010000134.1:0-271 GCF_041469505.1 Vibrio sp. 10N.286.49.E11 | reverse complement strand
TTTGGTGTGTTAGAGAACAGCCAGTTCTTCCTGCCAATGACCAGTGGTTTAATTGCGCGTTCAGCGCGATTATTATCAATAGATAAGTGACCATCGTCGATATAACGAATAAGCTTTGACCACTGCCCAAGCGTATATTTTATCGCTTTGCCTAGTGGGCTAGAGCCAATCACCTTCTGGGTCGTCATCCATTGGTAAAGCTCATCCAGTATCGGCTTGGCAAGCGCTTGACGCTCTGCTTTTCGCTCTTGGGCAGGCGCACCTTTTAAGC
>NZ_JBFRKQ010000133.1:0-3107 GCF_041469505.1 Vibrio sp. 10N.286.49.E11 | reverse complement strand
GTCGCCGTACTCTCCGCACTTATATGGACTCCTCGTTTTAATCAATGCCTTTTTAAATAGAACGATAGTTGCGCACTTATATACGGGCTCTTATTGGAGAGCTACTCCTGCCCTTTGATGTGTTCGCTCCAATGGTCCGAGTCTATAGCGCAGTATCTAAGTACTTTTGTGCGGATCTGAATTCCATTGGTTGTATTATCGCTTTATTTTATGCAAGTCATTGAATTAAAATTTGATTGACACTACTTATGCTTGAATCGCCAATGGGTGATACTCACTATCACTTTTTATGAGTGCAACGGCGGTTCTAACCGTCTTATTTGCCAGAGCAATAGCAGCTATTTTCTTACCACGTCGCTCTATCATAGATTTTAACCACCGTTCTTTTTCTGTTGTTGGTGCTCGAAGTGTAACTTTGTACACTATAGACATTGCTCCTTGATACAAGAGGCTTCTCAAACGCTTATCTGCGCAACTTTTAGAAATATGCCCTATACGCTCTTTACCGCCAGTAGAGTGTTGTTTAGGCGTTAATCCTATACAAGCAGACGCATCTCGACTTCGAACAAATTCTTTACCATTACCTAAACGTACCATTAGACCTAATGCTACGATTGGCCCAACTCCTTCTAGTTTACTAAGCTTTTTACAGATTTTATTTTGACTGACATGCTCTGTAATTAAACCGTCGTAGTATTCTATTTGTTCTGTATACATAGCTAATAAATCAGATTGAGATGCGAGTACTTGGCGTAAACAATCTGGTAACCCATTTTCTGCATCTTCTAATATTTCTGGGATCCGTTTTGCTAAAGGAGTTATTCCTTTGGGCAAAACGATGCCAAATTCCATTAAGAACCCACGCATTTGATTACTAAGTGCTGTTCGTTGGGCTATCTGTAATGACCGAGCACGATCCAAACACTGTAGTCCTTGCTCTTCTTCAGACATCTGACTGCAACTAGATATATGAGGAAGTAGAGCGGCAACTCCTATCGCATAAGCATCATTCTTATCCGTTTTCTGTTTGAGTTGTAGACCTTTAACTGCACGAGGTGGGATGACTTTAACTTCATAATTATTTTTCTTCGCTAAGCGAGCCCAGTAATGAGCACCACCACAAGCCTCCATGACCACTAAAGAAAACTTCTTCTTTCCAGTTAGCAGTCTGATCAAACTAGTACGGCTGATAGCTTTGTTCATGAGAACTTCACCATTGATTCTCATATAGCAAACTTGAAATGAGTTTTTCGCTAGGTCGATGGCAAGTATTAGATTCTCTTCCATATCTGAGCTCCACTATTTTTACAGGTGTATTTATAACGTAGTCCCCGAGGGGAGAGGAGTCCATACATCTATAGTGGGCATCTAAGCTGACATTTTACGTAACATACGGAACAGGGTAAGCCTGAATTACTCCCTTTGGGAAAGCCTTTGTGGCCGATAGTGATGCAGGTATAGGAGGTCGGAAAAAGCGAAAGCTGCATTGTAATGATGTAGATACAGACCTGTGTCTGATCACGAAAGTGAGCCCACTTCCGACTGGTCTCCCGTTGCGAGAGAATTTGAAGAACTTTATTCAAGGAGAAAAGCAAATGATGATCTCGAAAGAGATTAGTGCATCTTCTGACGGCGCTCAATGGCAGTCCATCGATTGGAAATCCGTTGAAGCACACGTATTGAAGCTTCAAATGCGTATCGCAAAAGCAACTAGAGAAAAGAAATACGGTAAGGTGAAGTCCTTACAGTGGCTCTTGACTCATTCTCGCTCAGCCAAGCTTCTTGCGGTTAAGCGAGTCTCTAAGAATAAAGGCAGTAAAACGCCTGGAATAGACGGTGTCACCTGGAACACAGATGCACGCCGTATGAAAGCAGTCAATCAACTGAGTCGCAAGGCTTACTCTGCAAAACCACTCAAACGTATCTACATTCCCAAAAAGAACGGCAAGCTCAGGCCATTGGGTATTCCATGCATGATTGATAGAGCGCAACAAGCCCTCCACCTTCTAGCATTAGAGCCTGTGTCCGAAACGTTTGCCGACCTCAATAGCTATGGTTTTAGGCCAAATCGCAGCACGGCTGACGCTGTCAGTCAGTGCTTCAAATGTTTAGCTCTAAAGCGATCAGCGAAATGGGTTCTTGAGGGAGATATTAAGGCTTGCTTCGACAAAATCGGGCATCAATGGCTTATGAACAATATCACGGTAGATAAACGTATGTTAGAGCAATGGTTAAAGTCTGGCTATGTGGATAAGGGTCTGTTCTATGATACCGATGAGGGAACACCTCAAGGTGGAATAATCTCTCCAACCTTGATGCTAATGACTCTCGCGGGAATAGAGCAACAAATAAAATCTACAGCCCTGAAAAAGGGCGCTAGGGCCAACTTTATCGGTTACGCGGATGATTTCGTGGTCACTTGCTCTTCAAAGGAAGTGCTAGTGAACGACATCAAACCGTTGATTGCTGACTTTCTGGGTTTCAATCACAGGAAGTACAAAGGGAAATTGCTCATTAAACCGAGCAAATCTAACACGCTGTTATTCCTTAGAAATCTACGTGAACTTATTAAAAAGCACGCAACCATCCCTGTTAACGATCTTATCAAGTTGATAAATCCGAAACTTAGAGGGTGGGCGAATTACTATCGCCACTGTGTTGCTAAACAAGTATTCGGGTATGTCGGCCACAAACTATTCCAAGCGTTATGGCACTGGGCAGTTAGACGTCATCCAACCAAGTCCAAAGACTGGGTTGTTCATAAGTATTTTCTCAATCGTAAAGGCCAGTGGCAATTTCACGGTTGGCAGAAAATCATGGACATGGACTGTCACTTCAATCTGTTCCAAATAGCTAAAGTGCCCATCGAGCGACACGTAAAAATCAGGAATGCAGCGACCCCTTTTGACCCTCAATACCAAGAATATTTGGTGAAGAGAAAATCTAAAAGGCTAGCTCGTAACTCTTGGAAAGAGCCTGTCCCGACTGCGTTATAAGTTGCTGGGTATCAATGATGCCTTAGTGGAGGCTTGAGCCGTATGCAGTGAAAGTTGCACGTACGGTTCTTAGAGGGGCGGCACTTGGTAACAAGTGTCGTCTACTCGACA
>NZ_JBFRKQ010000132.1:0-242 GCF_041469505.1 Vibrio sp. 10N.286.49.E11 | reverse complement strand
AATCCGGAAAATTAACTGATCAGGTCAATCCAATCTCTTGTACACATTTTTGTGACGCGATCTTTGCACTCAAGAAATCCATTCCAAGCGCTACAGACCTTCGAAACAATATCGTTATAATCAATGAAGTTTTGGTTTGCTAGATAGTGTTGCCTTAACCAACTCCACACTTGCTCTATAGGGTTAAGCTCTGGTGAGTATGGCGGCAATTTGATAATACTGACATTATCAAATGGGTTAGC
>NZ_JBFRKQ010000131.1:0-24292 GCF_041469505.1 Vibrio sp. 10N.286.49.E11 | reverse complement strand
GAAAGCCGCGATGAACCTTATTTTATCTACATAGACGTAAAGAGATGAGACGACGAAAAGGTTCTCATCTCTATATGCATGGGTAGCAAATTTCCGCCAAGCGTCACCGCAAAGCGATACTGTTCATCCAGCCGCCCTAAGCAACACTGCCAATCTGTAGAACTATCGTCTTGTTGAGCAGAATCCAAATTCAACCCAATCCCGCTATGTAGCCTGATTTCGTTATACAAGCCTGATTGAAAGCCTGACGAACTGAGTTCCAATGCTTGCTTGGTCAAAAATGTTCGCTTGGTCAAATTAGAGAAATCGAACGAGAAGCTTCGCAACGATGTGGCTAGCCCCTTGCCCGTCGCTTTGATGTACGACTCTTTCAGCGCCCAAAGATCGAAAAAAGCGACCACTTAGGTCGCTTTTTCTTTAGGCGTTCTTATCTAAACTAGATAGACGATCAAGATTTCTGCATACGCTTTTTCAGTCGAGCTAAGTCAATTTCACTAGAGCGAACGGTCAACTTAATACACTCGTAGTCGTATTCTTCTTTAACCACACTCATGTTTGAGCGAATCTCACCGATGATGCCTTGTCCAGAATAAGGAATCGTGATCTCTTCTTCGATCATGCCTTCTTCAGCAACACCAACGATGTACTTGTGCAGTTTCGTTATATCTAACGGATCACGAGTCGACGTTAGCATCGCGTCTGGGAATTCTTCAATCAGCGCTAACTGATCTTCTTCACTCAGTCTATCGCACTTATTCAGCACTAATAGTTTTTCGCTACCTTCAACGCCCACTTGTGCTAATACGTCGTGTACCACATCAAGCTGAGCTCGGAATGAAACGTCAGAAGCATCAACGACATAAAGCAGCAATGAAGCATCATGCGCTTCTGCTAGTGTTGAGTGGAACGAAGCAACCAGATCGTGTGGCAATTTCTTGATGAAACCCACTGTATCTGAAACCAGAATACGCGGTTGAGTGATTGGTTGAAGCGCACGAACCGTGGTGTCTAGCGTTGCGAACAGTTTATCTTCACCCACCACTTCGGTTGCGGTCATTGCACGCATCATCGAAGACTTACCGGCATTGGTGTAGCCAACTAAAGCAACAGTGAAAAGCTCCGCGCGTCTTGTGCGTCGGGTCTTCATTTCATCTTGTACGCTTACTAGCTCACGCTTAAGCGCAGCAATTTGGTCACGTACGTTACGACGGTCTAGCTCTAGTGAAGTTTCACCAGCGCCCTGACCCATTTGACGCTCTTTATCACCCTCAGCCGTTTCACGAAGTCGAGGCACTAAGTAGTTTAGACGAGCGATATCAACTTGCAGGCGAGCAGTACGAGTACGAGCGTGACGGCTGAAGATTTCGATGATGATGCCAGTACGGTCAAATACTTCCACACCCAAACTAGCCTCAACAGTACGCAGTTGAGATGGGCTTAAATCACAGTCAAAGACCACAACATCAGCGGCGCCGTATTGGAAATTGCCCGTTGGAAGATCATCAAAATCTAGCTCGTCGATTTCTGAATCAAATAGACCTGATTCATCAAGGAAGTCTTCATCCTCTGCTTCTTCAATCGAACCTTGGTAACCGGTTAGATGAGCAATTTCCGCAAGCTTACCAGCACCCAACACGTTTTGTCGTTGAGCTGAACTGTGGTGCTGCGATTGTGTACCGACGACTTTAAACCCTAGGGTTGTTACTAAGCGAGCAAGTTCGGCAAGAGACTCTTTTGCTTCGTCACCTTTGAAGTCCGGTGTCGTAATAGAAATAAGTAAAGCGTTACTAGCTGAGGGTTTTGCTGTTAGTTTCATGTATTCTTCTGTTTATGCACCAAAGTGCAAACTAGTATTTGGTCTAAAGTTGAGTCGATCCTACGCTGTTCTACGTCAGCTTTATAGAGCTAAGAGATACTAAATCGCGATATTATTGCTGTTAAAGCATTTAACTTGGTTATCCCTCTGTTTTTGTGAGGAATAAAAAGCGGCTAAAACAACAAAAAAGGCAGCATCACCTTACTTATTACTCGTTGGTGATACTACCTTTGGTTTTGACATGAACTTTGATTGTTAAACTAACTCAGCAACTAGAAGTTAGAAGTCGATTCTCGCTTCCGTCTGAGCATCGAAGAATACCGCCTTTGATAAGTCGAAATGCAGCGGTGCCATTTGACCAACCGATACTTCAAACTCTGGCGACAAACGACACGCGACTTCTTGATCGTTCACTTTAACCATTGCGATAGTATCTGGCCCTGTCGGTTCCAATACCTCCAGCTGTAAGTCTAGCTTTGTGGAGGCAGAAACATCATCGCCTTCCTGTTCAGTAATGTGTTCTGGACGCAGCCCAATCACCAACTCTTTGCCGTCTTGGTCACGCATACTTTGTGGCAAACGAATGTGGTGCTCTTGCTCAGCTGTACCCGTTACTTTGATGATCGGATTCTGCTCATCATCCAAATCCACCATGGTCTTAATGAAGTTCATAGATGGTGAACCCATAAAGCCCGCCACGAACATGTTATTTGGCTTGGTGTAGATCTCTTGCGGCGTACCGAGTTGCTGCAGTTCACCATCTTTCATCACCGCAATACGGTCAGCCAAGGTCATCGCCTCGATTTGGTCATGGGTCACGTAGACAATGGTGGTGTTCAGCTTTTGGTGCAGACGTTTGATCTGGTGTCGCATCTCGACACGTAGCTTGGCATCCAAGTTAGAAAGCGGCTCATCGAACAGATACAGCTTAGGACGACGCGCCAAAGCGCGCCCCATAGCGACACGTTGACGCTGACCACCAGATAGCTGCGATGGTTTACGATCAAGCAGTTGTTCGATTTGTAGCATTTCAGCGACGCGATTCACTTCTGCGTCGATTTCGTCTTGTGGCATCTTGCGGATCTTCAAGCCGAAGGCGATGTTGCCGCGTACCGTCATGTTTGGGTAAAGTGCGTACGACTGGAATACCATCGCGATGTCGCGGTCTTTAGGTTCAACCTGGGCCACGTCAACACCATCAATCACGATTTCACCCGAGCTAATATTTTCTAGCCCAGCAATGGTGTTCATTAGGGTGGATTTTCCACACCCCGAAGGGCCGACAAGTATCAAGAACTCCCCCGAATCGATACTGATGTCGATGCCCTTTAACGTTTCGTTGTCCGCGTTGCGATAGGTTTTACGGATCTGTTTTAAATCTAATGTTGCCATGGGTAATTATCCTTTTACTGATCCTGCCGTTAGGCCACGAACAAAATATTTTCCTGCGAAGACATACACCAACAGCGTTGGCAGCGCGGCGATGATCGCGGCAGCCATATCAACGTTGTATTCTTTAACGCCCGTGCTGGTGTTGACTAAGTTATTTAATGCTACGGTGATTGGCTGAGTCTCTGAGCCGGAATACACCACCCCGAACAAGAAATCGTTCCAGATTGCGGTGAACTGCCAGATCACCGTCACCATGATGATAGGCGTAGAGATCGGTAATAAGATCTTGAAGAAAATGGTAAAGAAGCCTGCACCATCCAGTTTTGCTGCTTTGATCAATTCATCCGGAATCGAGATGTAGAAGTTACGGAAAAACAGAGTTGTAAACGCCATGCCGTAGATAACGTGCACAATCACCAAGCCGATGGTTGTGTTCGCTAGCCCCATCTTGCCGAGCATGGTTGCCATTGGTAGTAGCACCACTTGGAACGGAATGAAGCAACCAAACAACAGTAAGCTGAAGAACAGATTCGAGCCTCGGAATTGCCATTTCGTCACTACATAACCATTGAATGCACCGAGCAATGTTGAAATCGCAACCGCAGGAATCACCATTTGGAACGAGTTCCAGAAGTAGCCTTTGATGCCTTCACATTTCACGCCCGTACAGGCGGTGTCCCACGCTTTATACCAAGCATCAAACACCCACTCTTTCGGTAAGCTCATCAAGTTACCTGCCTTGATGTCTGGCAGAGTTTTGAATGAGGTCAGCGCCATGACAAACAATGGCATTAGATACACCAAGCAGAAGAAAAGCAGTGCTGAATAAATAAAGATTCGAGCAAAATTGATGTTATTCATCATGACTTTTTCTCCCTAAGTTCAGAGTAAAGATAAGGCACGAGAATCGCTAAGATACCAGCAAGCATCATCATGGCACTGGCAGCACCAAGGCCAATTTGTCCGCGAGTAAAGGAGTGGGCGTACATAAATAGCGCTGGAAGATCCGATGAATAACCCGGGCCACCCGCCGTCATTGCCGTCACAAGGTCAAAGCTCTTAATTGCAATGTGTGAGGTGATGATCACCGCACTGAAAACCACAGGGCGCAAGCAAGGTAAAATGATTTTGAGATAGATAGTGGGTAAGCTTGCCCCATCGATTTGAGCCGCTTTGATGATTGAAGAATCGATGCCACGCAGACCTGCTAAGAACATCGCCATCACGAATCCAGAAGACTGCCAAAGTGCTGCGATAACCAAGGTGTAAACGGACATTTCAGAATTGACGAGCCAATCGAATTTGAAGTCAGTAAAGCCCCAGTCTTGCATCAGCTTTTCAATGCCAAGACCCGGGTTAAGAATCCATTTCCACGCCGTACCCGTCACAATGAATGACAACGCCATTGGGTAGAGATAGATAGTACGAATCGCGCCTTCTTGGCGGATATTTTGGTCAAGCAACACAGCCAAACCAACACCTAACAAGATAGCAATCGCCATGAATAGAAAACCAAACACACCGAGGTTGGTGATTGAGGTGATCCAGCGATCGTTATCCATCAGCTTTTCATATTGGGTTAAACCAACGAAGTTAAAGCTCGGCAGAAATCGAGAGTTGGTGAACGACAAAGCTGCCGTCCAAAATATATAACCGTAGATACACACCACGGTCACTAACGCAGTTGGCGCCAGCACAATTTTAGGTAACCAATGTTGCAACCTGTCAGCAAAACTCGGTTTCGGTGCCGGCTGGCTCCTTGTGGGTTTTGGAGTCGACTCAGTCAAAACATGCTCCATAACTTATCCTTGTTGCACAATCGAGCCAATGGCTTACCTTTCGGCACCACATCAGCATCACGCATATTAGAATGGGGAGTGAAGAGCAGATAGGCTCCCTACGAGCCTACCCACCCTGGGGGTTCGATAAAGCAACACAACCCGACACTCACGTGCGTTGTGTGTCACTTATCAAGTTTGATTAGATAGCCGCTTTCACTGCTTTTGCTAACTTAGCTGCCGCTTGTTTCGGATCGGCATCTTTCTCATTGAAGAAATTGGTCACTACGTCATAGATAGCGCCTTGAGCGTAGCTTGTTGTCGCTAGGCCGTGAGCCATACTCGGAACAAGATCGCCCGATTCAGCACTTGCTTTGAAGGTTGCCATTGAGTCCAACGCACATTGGTCAAACTTAGACATATCCATATCTAGACGTACAGGGATAGAACCTTTGTTAAGGTTAAAGACTTCTTGGAAATCTTTGGTAAGAATGGTTTTCGCTAGGTCTTGCTGCGCTTTTTGGTTCTCTTTGTCACTTAACTCAAAGAACGCAAAGCTATCGATATTGAAGGTAAATTGGCCGTCAGTACCTGGAGCTGGTGCACAGATGTAATCTTTACCCGGCACTTTACCTGCCGCAGTAAATTCACCTTTCGCCCAGTCACCCATGATCTGCATCGCGGCTTCGCCATTGATAACCATTGACGTTGCTACGTTCCAATCACGACCGGGAGAGTTGCTGTCGATGTAGTCACGCATCTTTTTGAACTTGGTGAAGACTTCCACCATCTTGTCGCCAGATAACACATCCATATCAAGATCAACGAACGCTTTGTTGTAATCTTCACTGCCTAATACATCAAGTGCTACTGCTTCGAATACCGTCGCGTCTTGCCAAGGCTGGCCACCATGAGCCAGTGGAATGAAGCCAGCCGCTTTAATCTTGTCTGCAGCAACAAAGAACTCATCTAACGTAGTTGGAACCGTAACGTCTGACTTTTCTAAAACAACAGGGTTAGCCCAAAGCCAGTTAACACGGTGAACGTTAACAGGAACCGCGACATATTCACCATCCCACTTCATCACTTTAGTCACTACTTCTGGTAGTAGTTCATCCCACTGTTCTTGTTTCGCTGTTGCATCGAGAGACGTTAGAAAACCTAAACCACCCCACTCCTGAATATCATGACCTTTGATCTGCGCTGCAGATGGTGGGTTGCCTGATACTGCTCGCGTTTTTAAAACGGTCATCGCACTTTCACCGCCGCCACCAGCCACTGCAAAGTCTTTCCAAGTATGGCCTTGTTCTTCAATCATCTCTTTCAGTACCGCAGCGGATTTCGCTTCGCCACCGGCAGTCCACCAGTGAAGCACTTCCACTTCACCAGCTTGAGAAAATGTTGAGGCAGCAAGAAGAGATAGAGTAAGTAGGGTTTTATTGATTTTCATTATAATCTTCCATGTTTAGCGGACTCGATGTCCGGTTCAATAAAGAGTCTACTTATTTTGATTTTTAGGATTGAAACAAAAGGTAAGACTTATGTAACACAATTGTTACATTATACTTCTAAGCCTCTTGGTATATAGACTTTGGCTTCTAGGCCACCATGAGAGGAGTTGCGAATAATGAGATCTCCGCCGTGTCCATGCAGAATGTTTCGACAGATCCCGAGGCCAAGTCCGTGTCCTTGGTCATCGGTTGCGAGCCTAAAGTAGGGTTCGAAAACCAACTCTAACTTGTCTTCAGGGATACCCTTACCGTGATCTTGAATCGTCACAACCACCCATACAGAATCACTACCGATATCTACCTCAGCTGATTTCCCATATTTCACCGCATTATCTATGAGGTTGGTCAGCACACGTTTTATGGCTAATGGTTTGGCGACTAACGGTTCAACCACGGACGGCTCAAACTCAACTAAGGTTTGATGTTGGTTGTGCAGTTCAATTACAGAGAGCATCATCTCGTTGAGATCGATAATGGCATTGTTTTCATGAAGGTCTGTGTCTCTCACAGCCTGAAGAGCACCTTTAACCATCATCTCAAGCTCATCAAGATCTTTATTGAATTTGTCTTTCTTTACTTCACTTTCCAACAATTCTGCCCGTAACCTGAGTCGGGTGATAGGTGTCTTTAAGTCATGAGAAATAGCAGAGAAAAGATGTTCACGGTCGGCAACATAGCGACGAATCCGTTGCTGCATGCGATTAAAAGCTCGGGTCGCGGTGACCAGTTCTGTTGCCCCTTCTTCGTTAAGCGGAGGCTGCTGAATATCCATACTCATTTCATTAGCCGCTCTTGCTAACTTTTTGAGAGGGCGCACTTGGCGACGAATCATAAAATAGGTAAGTACAAGCAGAATGAGCGTTGAAGATACTAAGAAAATCACCTGTTCCCGACCGAGAATTGTATCGTCGAGCTTTACATAAGGCGCAGGCAACAACGCCGCAATATAGACCCATTCATGGCTCTTTAATTCTATTTGGACAACCAGAATAGGAGGATTGAGAGGTTCTAACGTTAGAGTATGATGTGCCCACGATCGCGGGAGGTCGCTTAAATAGATATCATTTTTAAGCAAACGAAGATGCTCAGGTCGCGAAAAGTCGACCCTTACCGATTCGACTTTATTGAGCTTGCTACTTAAAACACTTTCTATCGCTTCTATCGATGCGGTTTTTAAGCGGGTGTCAGGGATAGGCTCAACAATCAAAGCCTCTTTATTGAAAGAAACGAAGAAGCGCGTACCGCCCATATTGCGGATCTGATCTAATACGATATGACGATACTTGACGGGCAAAGATTGGAAGAAAGTCACCGTTGAGGCAAACATGTTTGCCATGCTCGACGAGGCAGAGCGAATCCCCTCCAGTTCTTTGTGTTTGGATTCGCTATACCAAATAGATGTAGCGATACCTTGAGCAATCACAACGGCTAACAAGGTCAGCAACAATGTTCTTGCGACCAAGGAGTTTGGTTTTAATCTACTCAACCACTTCATGCGAGATACTTTATCCGGAATACTTCATTGGAAATGACTCTATTAGCATTAGTTCATTAACAGTAAGTCATGCTTAGTGTTCATACTGAACAGGCACAGCGAGAATATAGCCGTTACCGCGCATGGTTTTGATGTAGTGAGGATATTTTCCGCTATCGCCCAATCGACTTCTCAGGCGACTAAGCTGTACATCAATGCCACGTTCAAAAGGCAGCGCTTCACGACCTCTAGTAGCAAAAGATATGGTGTCACGATCTAGAACTTCGTTTGGACGAGTTAAAAACAACATTAACAATGAAAAGTCGCTGCCCGACAAGTCCATCTCTTCTGAGTTTTCATTGTGAGAGATTCGATGCGCTAACGTATCAAGCGTCCAATCACCAAAAACAATCTGTTTTGGCAATGCATCACTTGTCTTGTCATCCACCACTTGAACACGTCGTAATAACGCTTTAATACGAGCCATTAACTGACGAGGGCTAAACGGTTTGGCGATGTAGTCATCGGCACCAATTTCTAAACCGATAATCTGGTCAGTTTCATCCGATACCGCCGTTAGCATGATGATTGGCACATTGGATCGTTTGCGGACTCGTTGGCACAAGGTAAAACCATCATCACCGGGTAGCATCACATCAAGCAGAATCAGATCTGGATAACCTTGCTTTTGCAAATGAGCTTCTAGTTCAACACCATCTCCCACAGAAGAAACATCGAAACCAGATTTTGTGAGGTACTCTTCCAGCAGTTCGCGGATTTCTTGATCATCATCCACCACGAGAATTCGAGTATTTGTTGGCATCGCCCAAACCTATTAAATTTACAACTTATTCACATAGTGTATAGGCTGGCCGATTGTTTGATTATTGACATGTTTGTAAAGTTAGAAGAACAAACAGATAAAGATCACAACTTAGTGACCTCTATCTGAATCTTAACGGCTTAATCCGCTATTGGTTGATTATGACGAGCAGCTGATCTCCATGGCTTTGCTCCACTCAGGAGGTAGAGCCGCAAGGTATTCATAATCCGGGTGTTCCGCATAAGGGTCTGCCAGTACCACCATCAAAGCGTCAATATCGCTGCTATCACCGCGCTCTGCTTTGTCTATCGCTAGCTGAGCTAGGTAGTTTCTGAGGATGTATTTCGGGTTTACCTGTCTCATATTTTCGCAGCGCTCGACCACTGAGCTATCTTCCAATTCGCAGCGTTGTAAGTAGTTATCTACCCACAGTTTTGCTGCCTCTCGATCAATTATCAGATCAATCACTTCTTGTGGCGACAAGGTGTCTAGGTTCGATAGCGTTCTAAAGAACCTTGGGTAGTCGACTTTGTTTTGCGACATCAGCTCGAACATAGATTCAAACAAACGACTGTCGCCTTCTTGTTTCGAAAGTAGCCCCAACTTACGACGCATCATCTGACTAAAGTAACCGTTCATTTGCGGTTCGTACTGCTCTAAAGCCGCCTCTAAGTCGGCCTTATCCACCAGCGGAGAAAGTGAGTGAGCCAGTGCCGACAGGTTCCAAAGCCCTATTCTTGGCTGCTGGTTAAAAGCATAACGACCTTGGTAATCCGAGTGATTACAGATCAATCTTGGGTCATATTCATCAAGAAACGCGAACGGACCATAATCGAAAGTTTGCCCGATGATCGACATGTTATCGGTGTTCATCACGCCATGAGCAAAACCATTCGCTTGCCACAACGCAATCATCTCCGCGGTACGGTCAACAATCTGATTAAACATAGCAGCGTAGGGTTTCTCTTCATCGAGACACTCAGGGAAGTGCCATTCAATGACTTTATCGGCCAGCAACTTATGCTCAGCCAACTGATTGGTATAAAACAGATGTTCAAAGTGACCGAAACGGATGTGTGATTCGGCAGCACGCACCAACAATGCGCCCCACTCTTGCTTCTCTCGATATACCGGTGTGTCGCTGGTCATCATAGCCAACGCGCGAGTGGTTGGGATATTGAGCCCTGCCATCGCTTCGCTACATAAGTACTCACGAACGGTTGATCGAATAACAGCGCGTCCATCGCCCATACGTGAATAGGGCGTTTTACCGGCACCTTTAAGGTGTAAATCGAACGTTTCGCCACTTTTCGCGACAATTTGAGCTAATAACAGCCCTCTTCCATCACCTAAATCCGGGTTATAAGAACCAAACTGGTGGCCTGCGTATTTCATTGCTACAGGCGAAAACTGCTCAGGTTCAACATTGCCAGATAACGTTTCAAGCAATTCCTCGGAAGCATCATCAAATGACAAAAAACCGAGTTCATCCGCAAGCTTATGATTCCATGCGAGCCATTGGACATTGCTGAGCGGTGTAGGTTGAATTGGGGTATAGAACAGTCGAGGTAATGCAGTAAATCGATTGTTAAATGAAATAGAATCCCAGACAGACATGAGAGATACACTGTAGATAAAAGATAACTTAAGATTATCACAGTTTCGTAACAACTTCAGAAGTGCGATGGCGCTTGTTTATAGAGGTAAGGTGATAAACCATTCCACAAGAAGAAAGTGGTGACTAGGAGTAAATTACTGGGGGATGCTTGCTAGAAGAAGATGACTAAGAAAAAGTTAAGTGGCTAGCCTGATGAGAAAAGCCACATTTATAAGAGAAAGAGTTCTGACTTTGAAGACTTTTTAACAAGTGATTTCATAATAAAAACTAAAACTATAGAGCCATGAAGCTGACTACATTAGAGCAAGAATACCCACTAGAGAAAGGGTAGAGAAAATCCAAGTACGACTGATTACGCCAAAGTTACTGTGTTGAATCATTTCTTGATGCTGCATATGTCTCTCCTTGAGAACGTGATGGTGTAACTACAATATATCGGCTTTTCGCCAAAAGCAGCAAGCACATTAATATTAACCTTTTATGACAGCATCAAGAATATTCTGTAACCATTCACCTCTCTGATAAAACAGAAAGTTATGCTCGACTGGTCGTCGAAAGCAGTGCGCCAGCCCCAATAAAGACACCTCCAGTGACACGATTAAAGACCTTGGCCCGACCTTTCGCAAACAACCAATTTGACGACTTCGCCCCCAAGTAGGCATACACCAATAACCAAGACAATTCCATCACTGCGAAGGTAAAAGCAAACACGGTAAACTGTGGTAATAGCGCAATTGAGGGATCAATAAACTGTGGGAAAAGTGCAGTAAAAAACAAGATAGCTTTGGGGTTACTCGCGCCAACAATAAAGCCACTTAAGTAATGCTGCGCAGCGCTTTCTTTGACAGATTGAGCACCGCCTTGTTGATCCGATAACTTGTCATAATCTTGTTGGCTAGAGCGCAGAGACTTCCAACCGAGGAAGATCAGATAAGCTGCACCAGTCCATTTTATGACATTAAATACCACTTCAGACGAAGCAATAATTACCCCTAGCCCGGTAAACGATAAAGTTAAAATACCAGTAATCGCAGTTAAGCTCCCCAAGGCAGTAAATATCGATAATTTAAAGCCAGATTGCACACCTTTGGTCATGCACAATAAAGAACTTGGGCCTGGTGATGCCGTTAAAATTAGCACCGCTAATAAATAATAAATCCATGTATCAAAGCTCATCGTGAATCCTCCTTAACTCACTAAAACGACTAAATATTAAACACCAATATGTAATAAGCCCTCATATTAATCAACTAAATATTGCGCTTAACGTCTTCGATATAAATGCAAACATCTTTAATCTAGGCAATAAAAAACGCCATGCATTGCTGCATGGCGTTTAAATAAAAACGTTTCAAATCGAACGTCTTACTAGATGTCAGGTTCTAAGCTTACAGCCCTAAGATAGGGGCACTAACCTAATAATTGAAACCTAGTCTTTGTAGATAGAGAACTCATCAGCGCAAGCAACAAGCTGCTCACGAGTGATCATGAATACGCCATGACCACCGTTAGAGAATTCAATCCAAGTGAATGGAATCTCTTGGTACTGATCCATCATATGAACCATTGAGTTACCAACTTCACAGATAAGAATACCGTCGTCAGTTAGGTAGTCTGGTGCATTAGCTAAGATGCGACGAACCAATTTCAGACCGTCTGTACCCGCTGCTAGGCCAAGTTCTGGCTCGTGAGTAAACTCATCTGGCAGGCTGTTCATATCTTCTTCGTCCACGTAAGGTGGGTTAGATACGATCAGGTTGTATTTCTCTTTTGGCAAATCACGGAAAAGATCTGAACGGATTGGGAACACTTGCTGCTCCATGCCGTGATCTTGAACGTTCTGCTCTGCAACTTGCAATGCGTCAGTAGAGATATCAATCGCATCTACTTCAGCGTCCGGGAATGCGTGAGCACAAGCAATAGCGATACAACCACTACCCGTACACATATCCATGATGCGAGTTGGCTCTTCAGTTAACCAAGGTTGGAATTGAGCTTCGATCAGCTCACCAATTGGAGAACGAGGCACAAGAACGCGCTCATCAACGAAGAACTCAAGACCACAGAACCAAGCTTTGTTGGTTAGGTAAGCCGTTGGTGTACGATCATTAATACGCTTGATTACGCGCTCAACAATACGTAGACGTTCGCTGCTCGTTAGACGAGAGTTCATCACATGCGAAGGAACATCAATCGGCAGATAAAGAGTAGGTAAGATAAGTTGTACTGCCTCATCCCACGCGTTATCAGTGCCGTGACCATAAAATAGGCCCGCTGCGTTAAAGCGGCTAACAGTCCAACGAATCACATCTTGAAGCGTGTGTAGTTCTGATACCGCTTCTTCTACAAAAATCTTATCCAAAATTGTCTCCGAAAAGCGCTACAATACTGCTAATTACGTTTCTAATTAGAATTCATAACCTGATGAGCAAAAAAGACACCGACTTCGATGACGATTTCGCCCTGTTCAACGATGCAGTAAAGGGCGTTAAAAAGTTGCAACAGGATACCATAGTCCAGCAGCCAAAAAGAAATGCCAAGCAAAAAGAAATTACTCGAACGGCAAGACAAGCCAGTGATAGCGAGTTTTATTTCTCGGATGAGTTCATTCCGCATCTTAGCGAAGACGGTCCGACGCGTTATGCGCGTGATGATGTCTCTAAATATGAGGTCAAGCGCCTCCGTCGTGGTGTCTACGTGCCTGACGTGTATCTCGATATGCATGGTATGACTCAACAAGAAGCCAAACGTGAGCTTGGCGCGATGATTGCGCACTGCGTGAAAGAGAGCGTGGCGTGTGCCTGTGTTCAACACGGTATCGGTAAACACATCCTTAAACAGAAGGTGCCTTTGTGGTTAGCACAGCACCCAGACGTGATGGCTTTCCACCAAGCACCGTTAGAGTTTGGCGGCAATGGCGCGCTGTTAGTCTTGCTTTCGGTTCCTGAGAAGTAATTCTGGTTAACAAACTCTCTCTCACCAAAAAACAACAAAGGGCATCCCAATCATATTGAGATGCCCTTTCTAATTGTCTGCAACTTTGTCATCAAACAGAGCTCAACGAGCTTATGGATTGATGTTCCAAAGCAACTCACCTTTTTGTGTCTCAAGGTTGAAGTCGATACACGCTAGGCCCGAAGTGGGAAACATAGGCGGCGCCATGCCTGTTGCAAACTCTGCAGTTAGGTAGCCAACTAGAGGTAAATGAGAAACAAATAAAATGGTCTCTAGTTTTTCTACTTCAGCCATTGCTAAGGTCAAATCAAACACATCGTCGGACATTCCATAAGGCGTAATATCATCACAGGTTTCTACTTTCTTTCCAGAAAACGCCTGAGAGATCTCTAACCACGTTTCTTGTGCCCTTAAATATGGGCTCACCAGCACTTTATCGAATTGACTAATCCCCTGCTCATTTGCAGCTTGTGCCACGGCAAGAGAAGCCATTTTCCCGCGCTTGGTCAACGCTCTTTCTGCATCCGAGTTGGCAAAATGTTCTGCTTCACCGTGGCGCATAATGAATATTTTCATGTTCAATCCTGTCTTCGTAACATGTCGAAAGTCGATATATCCCATATATCAGCGAAACGCTACTTAGGTTTGGCTCTCAATCCAGAGAAACCGCAGTCAATATAAATAATTATATCAAGTCACTTGCCAAAGAGTTCGACTTTCTTAACAATCTTGTTAAAAGAAAATAAATTACTGATAAAAATCGATAAAAGTGATTTAGAAATCGCCAAAAAGCACTTCATATCCCAAAATATGATCACAAGGTTTGCACGCCGAATCATCGGGTACATAATTTAAAAACCACCTTCTCTGGAGATGCTCCTGTGCACTTAAGCCCAAATGATGAACATCAATACCGCTACATAACCTTAAATAACGGGTTACGTGTACTGTTAGTTCAGGATCAAAATGCTCAAAAAGCAGCAGCCGCATTAGCCGTCAATGTGGGGCATTTTGATGACCCTACAGACCGAGAGGGTTTAGCTCACTACTTAGAGCATATGCTATTTTTGGGAACTGAAAAGTATCCAAAGGTCGGAGAGTTCCAAAGTTTTATCAGCCAGCATGGCGGTAGCAACAACGCTTGGACAGGAACAGAGCACACCTGCTTCTTTTTTGATGTTGAATTGAATGCCTTTGAAACCGCACTCGATCGCTTCAGCCAATTTTTTACCGCTCCCCTTTTCAACGAAGAAGCGTTAGACAAAGAACGCCAAGCCGTTGACTCCGAATACAAGATGAAACTCAACGACGACTCACGACGCTTGTACCAAGTTACCAAAGAACTGGTGAATCACAATCACCCATTCTCGAAGTTTTCTGTCGGTAATATCGATACGTTGGGTGACAGAAACGGCGAGACGATTCGACAAGAGATCTTGGCTTTCCACCAGCAACAATACTCTGCTGACTTGATGACACTGACACTGTCTGGCAATCAGTCGTTAGATGAGATGCAAAGCTGGGTTGAGGATCGCTTTAGCTCAATCACCAATCACAACCTACAAGGCAAAAAGGTTGAAGTTCCGATTGTCGGCGAGTTAAGTACGGGTGTACAAGTCCGCGTTGAGCCGATTAAAGAAGTGCGCAAACTGATCTTAACCTTCCCGATGCCAAGCATGGGCGAACACTACGGCGTTAAGCCTTTGTCGTTCTTTGCCCACCTTTTAGGTTACGAAGGTGAAGGCAGTTTGATGATGCAACTCAAAGAGAAAGGCTGGATAACATCTCTCTCTGCAGGTGGTGGCGCGAGTGGCAGTAACTACCGTGATTTCACAGTCAGTTGCTCATTGACCATAGAAGGTTTAACCAAAACCGATAACATCATCCAAGCGATATTTCAGTACATCAAGTTAGTCGAACAACAAGGCATAGAAGAGTGGCGCTACCTAGAAAAACGCGCCGTTTTAGAGTCTGCTTTCCGCTTTCAAGAGCCAGCAAGACCGCTTGATGTCGTCAGCCACCTCGTCATCAACATGCAGCACTACCAAGAGCAAGATGTGGTGTATGGCGATTACAAAATGTCGCATTTCGATGACGAATTACAGCGTTCTTTGCTGCCTTACTTAACCGTAGACAACATGCGAGCGACCATTGTTGCTCAGGGATTCGAGTATGACAGGGAAGCGAAGTGGTACTTTACTCCCTACTCGGTCACACCTTTTAGCGCTGAACAAGTTCAATGCTTTACGTGCATTAACCCCGGTTGGCAGTTTGAACTCCCAAGCAAAAACCCGTTTATTTGCTACGATCTAGACCCGACTGAACTGGAAGGTGACGCTAAGTTCCCACAACTGTTAGAAGAGCTCGACGGCTTTAAGCTGTGGCACCTGCAAGACCATCAATTTCGAGTTCCTAAAGGTGTGGTGTATGTCGCTATCGATAGCCCGCACTCAGTTGCTAGCCCAAGAAATATCGTTAAAACACGCTTGTGCGTAGAGATGTTCTTAGACTCACTCGAAAAAGATACGTATCAGGCTGAAATCGCCGGAATGGGCTACAACATGTACACCCATCAGGGCGGTGTAACGCTCACTCTGTCCGGGTTTAGCGAGAAACAGCCACAACTGCTCAATATGATTCTTGAACGTTTCCAAGCACGCGACTTTAGTCCAACACGCTTCGAAACCATCAAGCATCAATTGCTCAGAAACTGGAACAACGCGTCGCAAGATCGCCCTATTTCGCAGTTGTTTAATGCAATGACTGGGATACTTCAACCAAATAACCCGCCTTATTCCGTGTTAATTGAAGCCCTAGAAACGATAGAGGTCGATGAGCTCTCCTCTTTTGTTCAAGCAATCTTGGCGGAACTTCATGTTGAGATGTTTGTGTATGGCGACTGGAAAAAAGCCGATGCACACAAGATGGCTGAAACGCTAAAAGATGCACTGCGTGTTCAAGATCAGGCTTACGAAGAATCACTGCGTCCGCTCATCATGCTCGGTGAAAACGGCAGCTTCCAACGTGAAGTGGTGTGTAACCAAGATGATTCAGCAATTGTGGTTTATTACCAATGCCCTGATATTTTACCTAAAAATATCGCGCTGTATTCATTGGCAAACCATTTGATGTCGGCCACTTTCTTCCATGAGATACGAACCAAGCAGCAGCTAGGTTACATGGTCGGTACTGGCAATATGCCGCTCAACCGACACCCTGGTATTGTGTTGTATGTGCAATCACCGAATGCCGCCCCTGCTGACTTGTTAGCTTCAATAGATGAGTTCCTCAATGCCTTTTACATGGTGCTGTTGGAGCTTAACGACTATCAATGGCACAGCAGTAAGCGCGGTCTCTGGAATCAGATTTCGGCACCAGATACGACTTTGCGAGGGCGAGCTCAGCGCTTATGGGTTGCGATAGGCAATAAGGATGTTGAGTTCAACCAGAGAGAGCGCGTATTGGAAGACCTTAAGGGGTTAACTCGCTCAGACATGATGCGTTTTGTGGTTAGCCAGCTAAAACCACGCACGGCAAATCGCCTGATTATGCATGCTCACGGTAATGCTCATAATGAGGAAGAGAAGCTGTCAGCAGGTGTTGAAATTGGCTCTATTGATGAGTTTCAGTTACGCCCGAAAGATACTGAGCTAGGCTGATAAAGCTGGAATGAAAATCATAAGGTTGATGTGAAAGCATCAACCTTTTTTATTGGATGCAGCCCAAAAGCAGATCTCCTATTACGCTCCTTCGTCGCTTTAGGAGATGACGGTAGTTTTGATTGACGTGTGTTTGACCACCTTTCTAATCAACGCAATAACTTACTTTTTATCTCTCAATCATCATTCCCGAGAAGGAGGAACGACTGAGTCGGGAATCTCATTCCTTTCACACTCGTTCATAAAACAGAAAAGCCCGCATCAATTGCTTGATACGGGATTCTTAATCAATGAGTTAGAGAGTTACTTGTAGAAAGACTCACCCAATCCAGCACGTGTCAGTAGGCCATCACATGGCGCGAAACGATCACCGTACTTCTTAGCGAAATCGTTCATCATCTCAACCAGTGACTTAATGCCGATTTGATCCATATAACGGAACGGACCACCTAGGAATGGCGGGAAACCGATACCGAAAATCGCACCGATATCACCATCACGAGGGCTGCGGATAATGCCGTCGTCTAGACAACGAACCGCTTCGTTTAGCATAGGTAACACACAGCGCATCGCGATATCGTTATCGCTCAACTTAGGATCTGGTTGCAGCTTAAGCAGCTTGTAAACTGACTTATCCACTTCCTTCTTCTTGCCTTTGTAAGTGTAGAAACCTTTACCACTCTTGCGGCCTTTACGATTGTCATTCAAAAGAATATCGAACACATCAGGACCTTGGAAACGATCGCCAAGCTCATTCACTAAAATCGGAATGATCTTCGCACCGATATCAACACCCACCTCATCTAATAAAGTGATAGGACCAACCGGGAAACCGAAGTCCAATAACGTGCTGTCGAGCTTTTCAATCGGCTCGTTCGCTAGCAGTAAATGCGCTGCTTCGTTCATGTACGGAGCAAGAATACGGTTCACATAAAAACCAGCCGTGTCTTTCACAACAATCGGCGTTTTACCTTGCTTCTTCGCTAATGCAACAACCGTAGAAATCGTCTCTTCTGACGTAGTTTCATGAGGGATAACTTCTACTAGCGGCATTTTTTCGGCTGGGCTGAAGTAGTGAAGACCGACCACGTTTTCTGGTCGCTGCGCCTTCTCCGCAATCTTATGGATCGGCAATGAAGACGTATTCGTCGCGAAAATAGTCTCTGGCTTGGCATTGGCTTCGATGTCCGCAACCATTGACTGCTTAAGGTCGAGGTCTTCAAATACCGCTTCAATCACCACATCGGTGTGATTAAAGCTCGTAAAGTCGATACCACCAGACAGTTGAAGCATTTTACTTTCAAGGCCCGCTCGGCTCAGAATGCGACGCTTACGCTGCTTATCGAACAACTTGAAGTTGTAGTTAAGCGCGTTCAGTACACCTTCATTTGATACGTCTTTAATGCGTACAGGCACTTTCGCCTTAGCAACACTGACATGGCTGATGCCTGCGCCCATAAGACCACCGCCTAGCACACCAACACGCTTAACCGCTTTGGGTTCTGCGTCTGCGCCGTGTTCTTTTTTCATTTCCGTGGTTGCAAAGAAAATCGAACGAAGGGCTTTAGACTCTGAAGTCATAACCAGTTCTGAGAAACGCTTCGCTTCATACTGAAGACCTTTATCAAAGCCGTTCTCAAGGCCATAACGAATCACGTCTAAAATCGCATCCGCTGCTGGGTAATTGCCGCGTGTTTTCTGATTGGTCTTCTTAGAAGCTTGTTCAAAAATCACTTTACGACCAAGGCCGTTACGTGAAATCAGCTTTTCTTTGGTCGACGCTTGGCTTTTCGACGCAAGGCGCTTACCTTTTTTACTGCCCGTATTCTTTTCAACAAAGCTTTTAGCGACTTCAAGCAGGATAGTTTCAGGCACACAAGCATCGACAACACCGAGCGATTTCGCTTTCTTAGCGCGCAGTTGCTTACCCGTAAGGATTAGGTCAAGAGATGGCAGCAAACCAATAAGGCGAGGTAGACGCTGTGTACCGCCAGAGCCTGGTAACAGACCTAACTGTACTTCTGGCAGACCAACGCGAGTCTTATTTGAATCGGTACATACACGGTAATCACACGCCAGTGCAAGCTCTAAACCACCACCTAAACATGGGCCGTGAATCGCTGCGACTACTGGGTACGGTAGTTCAGAAAGCGTTTGGAACATCTCCTGCCCTTGGCGAGCCAGAGACTGTGCTTCGTCAGCCGTTTTACACGCATCAAGCATTCTTACATCAGCACCAGCGATAAAGTTATCTGGCTTAAGAGAATGAACGATTAGGCCCTTAACTCGGCTTTGCTTTTCTTTGAGTTGCTCGAAGATGGCTTTCATTTCTTCAGCAAAAGCCACTTGCAGCGTGTTCATTTTCTCGTTTGGTACATCAATCGCTAACCAAGCAATATCTTGCTCATCGATATTGAGAGTAAATGCTGTCGCTTTCTTTTTGGTTGATTCAGTCGCAGAGGTTGAATCTGGTTGAGCGACTGTTTCTTTTTCTGTTGTTGCATCAAGAGTCGTAGACATTATTCTACCTCCAAGATCATTGCTGCACCTAAACCACCAGCCGCACAAGCTGTGTTCAATGCCAAGCCGCCACCGCGACGTTTCAGTTCACGTAATGTTTGAGTCATCATGCGCGCGCCAGTCGCTGCAAACGGATGTCCGTAAGCAATCGAGCTACCCAGCACATTGAACTTCTCCATATCAATCTCACCGATCGCTTTGTCGCGGCCAAGATTCTTCTGTGCAAACTCATCGCTCGCGAACATTTTAACGTTAGCCAAAACTTGGGCAGCGAATGCTTCATGCATCTCGATCAGTGTAAGGTCTGACAACTCTAAACCGGTGTTCTTTAATACTTGTGAGGTCGCGTAAGTCGGGCCCATCAACATATCTGTTTCAACACCAATCGCTGAGAACGCATAACCACGAATATAACCAAGCACTTCTAAGCCTAGTTCTTTCGCTTTACCTTCGCGCATCAACATCACTGCTGCACCGCCATCAGTCAGTGGCGTAGCATTGGCTGCCGTTACACTGCCGTACTTTCTATCAAAAGCAGGACGTAGCTTGGCGTATCCTTCAACCGTTGAGTCGTGGCGAATGTTGTTGTCTTCCGCTAGATACTTTTTGTAAGGTGCCGGGAATGCCGTCATCACTTCGTCTTTAATCTTGCCTTCTTTCCATGCCTGAGAAGCCAAAGAGTGAGAACGGTGAGCAAGTGCATCTTGAGCTTCGCGAGTAATACCATGCGTCTTAGCCATTTGCTCAGCCGTTTGTCCCATGGATAAACCGGTCGAGTATTCAGCAACTGCAGGTGGTACTGGCATCAAATCTTTTACGGAAAGTGTTTTAAGAATCTTCAGCTTTTGACCCATAGTTTTCGTTTTACTCAGCGCTAATAGATTTGCCGCTAACTTTTTCGAAACACCGATAGGCAATACAGAAGAAGAGTCCGCACCGCCCGCAATACCGATATCAATCGTGCCAGCCATAATGCTTTCGGTCACGTTAACTGCCGCTTGGAAGCTGGTCGCACATGCTCGTGTGACACTGTAGGCATCGGTATTGATGTTCATGCCTGTGCCCAACACGATTTCACGCGCAATGTTCGGCGCTTCTGGCATTTGCACTACTTGGCCGAACACAACTTGTTCGATAAGCGCAGGATCGACATCCGTTCTTGCAAGCATTTCGCTCACAACCATTTTGCCTAGGTCAACCGCAGGCACTTGGCTAAATTCTGTGCTCTGACGAGCGAATGGGGTTCGTAATCCAGCGACAACGGCAACACGTTCTCCAGAACGCGTTTTGACTTCCTGTTTGCCCATTGTTTCTCCTTAAAGTTAAGAGGTCTGACCTGAAGCATTGTAAAGAAGTTGTTAATTAAATCAAACGAGCGTTTAAATAAACGTGATACGAGTATCTCACTGTTTGAAAATATAACTGCGCATTCAGGCGAACCTTTTTGGGGGAAAGGTTGTCGTAAGAGACTAAACTATTGTAAGCAAAGACTGTTATCGCTGTGTAGGGAATGGTTTTCTTGAGGCAAAAAAAAAACCACACAAAGCTGTGTGGTCGGAATGTATATAAAGCAATTAACTTAGCGCCAATTGAAATAATCAGTTTCCTGATTAGGAGAAAGTAAAGTCAGCCTTCAAAAGGAAGTGTCGTCTTGCTCAACATGCTAGCCACGAATGACTAACTAGACGACAAGGTGTACTATAACGGGTTCGAGGCCTTAGATTTTGAAGTAGATCAATTTTAATGTGATTTTACGATTTCCTGCCGATCGTTAGCTCTAAAAATATAAAAACGAAGCACAACGTATAGAGGACAGCTATACGCAGAGCAATTATGGAGGCTCGTGTGTCAATAATAAAAATGTTTGGAAAGAAAACAGCCAAGCGTCCGGTCAACTCTGATATGGACAAACAAAGAAAATACGAAGCACTTGTGCGCGCCTATCATCGTGACCTCTTTCGCTACGCCTATTGGTTATGCAAAGACAAAAGCATTGCCGAAGACTTAGTTCAAGAAACTTGCCTTCGTGCATGGAAGTCACTCGATAGCCTTCAAGATGAAAAAGCCGCCAAATCTTGGCTGATTACCATCTTGAGACGCGAGAACGCTCGACGTTTTGAACGCAAACAGTTTGATCTGGTTGATATCGACGATCACGGTAACGATGCTAGTGTCAGTGATGACCCGCACCATCAGCATCAGTGGTTGCAAGCCCAGATCATGAAACTTGAAATTGATTACCGTGAACCTCTCTTCTTGCAAGTGATTGGTGGTTTTAGTGGTGATGAGATTGCCGATATTCTCGATCTCAACAAAAACACGGTGATGACACGTTTATTCAGAGCTCGAAATCAGTTGAAAGAGCTGTTGGATACAGAAGAGGCAGAGAGGGGGCAACATAATGGATGATTTGGAATTTCGTCGTCGTGTATTGTCGGAACCTAAACAACGTACACAAGATATTGTTGATGCGACCGCGAATAGCGAAGCCAATAGTAACTTCTTAGACGATGTACTAGCGCTTGATAAACAGATCCACTCTGCGATGAATGTGGATGTGCCAGACGATCTTGCTGATCGTATTCTGTTCAATCAGACCTCAAGCGAAGAAAGCAAAGTAGTAAGGCCAACGTTTGCGAGACGAGCAATGGCAATGGCCGCCTCAGTAGCATTCGTTGCAGGTTTATTAGTTGGCCAAGTGAATTGGGGAAATGCATTCGTTTCACCTGCGCAAGCTAGTTTAGTTGATACAGCGATGAAGCATGTTGTTGATGAGAAGAGCTTTGTTAGTAGCATCGATGAACAGGTTACATCGCAGCAGATCAACGCAAAAATGAACCCATTTGCTTTTCAGTTTGATGACGCTTTCCCTTACCATGTTTATTACCTAAACCACTGTGGCTTTGGTAAATCCAACGCAGTACATATGGTCTTCCAAGGCGCAAAAGGCAAAGTAACACTGTTTTTAACCGGTATTCCAACAGACAAACCTATCGATTTTGATGAAAAAGGCATGTCCGGCTCGGTAACACCCGTAGATGGCAGCAGCTTAATCCTTGTGGGTGAAAATGGTGAGGATGTTTCCAAAATCGCCGAAAAGCTGACAAAAATGATCAAACCAATGAGCTGATTCGCTCTTAAAGCCCCGTCACAAAAGGCCCAGCAATTATATTACTGATATTGCTGGGCTTTATTTATAAATAAACCACAAAACCATTCACACCACCAATACCTCTAGAGTTAAAACTCTAAAAAACAGCATTTCACACCATTTTCGTGCCAGATAGGCGTCATTTCCATAATTTTCCACTCAAAATTCCCAATGGTCGGATTTGTATATCGTATACTTGCGAATAGGATCAGCCACCATTGAGCAATTGCTCAAATTAATCGCCCTGTAGAGGCGGATATATAAAGGAATAAATGAATGACTACCAACAACACGCGTCTGTTTAAAAAGTCTCTTTTAGCAGTAACAATTACACTGGCGTCTTCGCAAGCGATGGCAGCAGGTTTTCAAATTAACGCACAATCAGCAACTGGCATCGGCCGCGCTTTCGCTGGTGACGCCGTAATCGCAGATAACGCGTCAGTAATGGCACGTAACCCTGCAGCAATGGCACTATTTGATAGTGTTGAACTGTCACTTGGTTTTGAAAGCATAACTTCAATGATTGAAGTTAAAGATGCTAGCTACAATCCAGGCGGAGTTTCTTCTCCTCTGTCTTCAAATGCAAACTACGATGATGCAGGTGATACTTCTATCGCTCCAAACATCCACCTTATTGTTCCTGTTAATGACAAGTTTGCATGGGGTATCAACGCTTATTCTAACTTTGGCACTAAAACTGAGTTCTCTTCAGATTATGCTGGTAACGAGTATGGTGGCTTGACAGATGTACAAAGCGTTAACTTTGGTCTAGCTGGCTCTTACCGCCTAAATGACCAATGGAGCTTTGGTGCTGGTCTAGATTTAATCTACGGTAAAGGCGAACTTCAACGACCAAACCCTCTTGGTATGCAGGGCGATGCTCTAAATGTTGATGCTGATGGTTGGGCACTAGGCTTTAACGTGGGTACTGTATTTGAGCTAGATGAAAACAACCGTTTCGGTTTAGCTTATCACTACTCTCCTGAACTTGAAGCGAAAGGCGATATTAGCTATACAGGTACCGAATATAAGAACGATACCTTGTTAATGCCGTTGCCAGACCTACTAGAGTTCTCTGGTTACCACCGCATTGAAAACACCAAGTTTGCTGTACACTACTCTGTTCAATGGATAGGTTGGAGCTCTTTCGACAAGCTAGAAGCTAAAGATGCTGGCGTACTAAATGAGTATGAATGGCAGAATGGCATGCACTACGCTATTGGTGGTACATATTACATGAGCCGCGATTGGACTCTACGTGCTGGTTACATGTATGACACAAGCGCACAAGACGAACTAACTTCTATTTCAGTTCCTGATTCAGACCGTCAATGGTTCTCTGCAGGCTTCACGTATCACTTAGATGATAAATCAAACATCGACTTTGGCTTCACTTACCTAATGGGTGACGATGTTGATGTGAAAGAAACAACTGAGCTAGGTCCAGTAACAGTTTCATCAATTACTGGCACTACACATGCTGATGCAATCCTAATGGGTCTGCAGTACAGCCGTAGCTTCTAATATAATCGAAGTTAACAATCCCAAAGGGTCGCATTATGCGACCCTTTTTTATGGTTCATCGCGGATTAGCG
>NZ_JBFRKQ010000130.1:0-9922 GCF_041469505.1 Vibrio sp. 10N.286.49.E11 | reverse complement strand
ATCCGCGATGAACCTTTTTAATGCTGGTAAGTAAGCAACGCTTAGTATTTAAATAATACTTTCACGTCACCTGTTAAAGCGGCTTCATCTACATAACCAATTGCATTGGTTTTTGAAGCAACCGTTATAATTGCTTCGTTGTAGTCTGAAACCTGGATTGGAGCTTCAGCTTTACCGGTAAATACAAGTCGCGACCACGCTGATTGAAGTTGTGATTCGCTGCGTCCCGTTGCCACCTCATGGAAGGCAAGTCTGCCTTCAGAACCATCAGCTAGCTCGATGATCTGTGCTTTAGTACCATTCGATAGCTTGCTTTTCTTACCCATGAATAACTTTTTAACGTCTGATTTAGATAAAGAATCAACGCCAGCATTGTTACCAATCACTACCATTCCAGCAGAAGCGTTAAATGAAAGAACCGCTACGGTTATTGCTGCCAGTAAACTTTTCATATGGCCTCCTTAGAATACGAAATCAAGACGTGCTGAATAGACAATAGAGCTGTCTTCAAGGTAATTACCCGTTGCAATATATGGGCTTACTGTTGTTTCAACATTACTTTGGAACCCACCACTAGTATCGCGGTAATCGACATAGGTCACATCCGCTTTTAAAGATATGTTCTTAGCGAAATCCCAACGGCTACCAACAGAGTAAGAAAGACGCTCGTAATTCATCGACTCTTGAATAGCCGTCGTAGTCATGTTCTCACGTTCTTCGTTGTCTGTTGTTTCAACCCAGCTAACGGAAACGTAAGGCGTAAATTCATTGACTCGGTAACCAACCAAACCAGAAACCGATTGATAGTCATAAAACTGCCCTTCCAATTGAACATCTGCAGCTTCTACGTTAACTAACAGATCACCATTGTCATATTGAGCACCCAAAGAGATGAACTGACCATCTTGGCTATCTAGCATTGCACCCAATTGACAATACGGGTCTTGTGAGTTTTGGAAATCACAAGATGGATTAGATTCAGCAACAAAATATGAACCACGGAAGGTAAAGTCATCTACGTTCCAGTTGGCACTGATACCGAATAGTTTATCTAGTTTCACCTCACCAACAATTGAGTCATCTTCATCAATAGTACCGATACCAACCACTGGCTGAAGAAGAATACTTGAATCTTCAAGTTCAATCGGAATCAATAAATCAGCACCCGTGTAGCCCTTCAAAACAATGTTTTCATACAACTCTTGAGAAGGCCTGATCATTGGATACGCATAGCCAAGGTCTGTGTAATCTGAGTAGAAAAACAAAGGTAAACGCAACTTACCTGCTCGAGCTGTGAAGGCCTCAAAATCATAAGAGGCATAAGCCATCTCAATTTTTGGCTCATAATCATAACGGCTGTTTGCAACGATTTGCGTCACGAACTTAGCACGCTCATTTACTTGAAAATCAAATTGTAAGCCTGCTAATGTCTCTTGCTCCCAATCTAATTTTTCGTCGGTATAACCCGCATAACCTATCGCATTGTCTGACTTACCGATGCCTACAGAACCAAATCCACTAATTCGAAGATCATCCATGTTTGCAGCATTTGCTCCAAACGCCATACTTACTAGGGCAGCAACCACTGTCTTCTTCATAACTAACTCCAATTGTTATGTGATTTTTCGTTTTTATATAATTGTTTTTGTATAATCAGCCCATATTTGGGGCATACTGCCGCCCTCCTTAAGGCATAGCCGAAAGGAGAGAGGGAATGATTCTAGGGAACTTAACTGACTTTAAAGTGGCCAGTTAGTGTTGAAAGGTTACGAGTCACTTTTTGAATATCTTGCGCCACGGCGTCCACTTGCTGAACGCTGTTACTGGTGCCTTCTGCCATCTTGCGAATTTCTTCGACAAAAGTTTCAATACGAGTGGAGGTTTGCTCCTGCTCTTCAGTCGCAGCGGCAATACTTTCGTTTCGTTGACTGATTTCGATAATATCTGAAGTAATTTTCTGCAGAGAATTTTCCGCGACAATTGACTTTTCAACACAAGTTTCGGCTTTAACTACGCTATCAGAAATAATCGATGACGCAGTTTTTGCTTGGTCTTGTAACTGTAAGAGTACAGATTGAATTTCTTGTGTAGATGATTGAGTTCTTGATGCTAACGTTCTTACTTCATCAGCAACGACAGCAAAACCACGGCCTTGTTCACCAGCGCGTGCAGCTTCAATTGCCGCATTAAGCGCAAGCAGGTTGGTTTGCTCTGCAATCGCACTGATCGACTCAAGTATCGAGCCAGCACTTTGTGTGTTGTCATTTAGCTGTTTAACCACTTGAGATGCATTACTTACATCATGCGTTAATTCTTGCACGGCTAAAATCGTACTCTTGACTTGCTTCTCTCCTAAGCTTGCTTGCTCACTCGCACTGGAAGCTGAAGTCGAAGCATCATTAGCGTTCGTAGCGATTTCTCTAGCGGCAAGAAACAATTGATTTAATGAACTTGATACTTCTTCAATAGAGAGATGCTGCTTAGTCGACAACTCACTTGTTACTTGACTTGATTTAACAAGTGAACCAGAGATCGTGTCCAGCTGAGTAACGTTACCTATAGTGTGTGTGACGTTCTGTTGTAAATGAGAGACAAAGTTATTGAATGATTCAACTAAAGGTTTCAGTTCGTCATTTTTTTCATGCTGTAGGCGAACCGTTAAGTCTCCATCCCCTTCAGCAATATCACGCATTTTGTCACTGATATTCGCGAGATCTCTACGTATACCTTTCACCACAAACCAACCAAAGATACACATCGCAAGCATGGCTACAGCACCAGACACACTCATGATTTGGTTAGCTTTTTTATTGTTTGATTCTAGATCTTGTACCGCGTTTTCAAACTCTGATTGACGAGCCAAAGAAAACTTATGCATACCCAAAGTAAGCTCATCTAAGATTGCGGTGCTCTGTTTTGCAAGGCGCCCAGCTTCGCTAAGGCTGATCTCTTCATCTATCATGCCTTGAGCAACTCGGTAAGCTAACTCAAAATATTGATTGGTTTGATTTTGCAAAAGTGCAGATGAGCTCTGTAATGAAGGATCGAGAGAGATTTGAATGTTGAAGTTATTTTGAATCTCAGCGAGAGTTTGCTTGTTCATCTCCAAAATCTCGTCATCGCCTAGAGTCACTGCTAAATTAAAGCGCTCGGCTAATTGAGAGATCAATACACTATTCAATGAAGCCGCATTCATAACCGGATAAGTAACTTGATCAATTCGATTAACCTGTTGGGTGTTACTGGTTAACGTATCCCCTCCGACAAATAGAATACTAGTAAATCCTACTAGCGACACTAAACATAAAGCCAAAATCCTATTTTTGATCGATAGTGTAAACATAAGCTCCCTTTGTTAAACAGTATGATGAACTGCATATGTATTTTGAATAATAACAGATCTGACCAGTATATCAATCTGTCACACCGAAAATAGTGACAAAAATGTTAACATTATTTATAAATTATTATGCAAGTAAGAATAACCATATAAATCAGCATGTATAATTAACTACTTTATTAAAAACGAGTTCAACATCAAACTGAACACCTCTCCATAAGACTGTAATTCATCATGTTCCAAAATCGCTTTAGTTATTCAAAAATTAGGATTTCAAGATAGTTAAATTAATATTGAGAACCCAAGTTTGCCCTTACATTTAGCTTCGCAATAAATTTAAGCCGCAAAATTCTCTACTATTTAATGATTCTGTCAGCAGCGTCAGTGTTGTGTAAAAAGGCTGCAAACTCACGAACTTCACCGCCCTTACTCGGTCAATCTTAGAGCGAATAAACAGATACCTTAAACGGAGAACGCATGCGAATAGCGACTTTATCTTTAAGTTTGGTTTCAGCGGTCGGTTTCGCGGCTAAGCCAAATCCTTTTCCAATTACGCCAGACGAAACTGGCGAAGAGTTTATGGTAAGTGCAACGAATCCATATGTAAGCAGCACTGGGTATTCGGTACTCAAGCAGTCGATGCAATGGTGGCGATGCAGATGACAATGTCGGTGGTTGAACCGGATATGACTGGGATTGGCGGCGGTACTTTTGCGCTGTTTTACCAAAAAGACAAAGACCAAGATTGATCGCACCAAACCTTATGACCCAACGGGTTTGCTCGTCGAAAAGAAAACCTACGCCGAAATGTTAGTACCAGAGTTCATGCAGCTCGGTTATCCGGTGCATGTCATTCCAGTCGTCAGTGGCTTGAATGCCATTGAAGTCAAAGATGGCAAGATCTATGGCGCGACCGACAGACGCCGTGCATCAAGCTCTATGGGTGAATAATAAAACGAAATGGGCAAGTAACAGGCTTGCCCTTATTTTGTCTTTAGTTGCTTGAACCTCGTCTAAGCAGTTCATGGATGCGAAAAAGCCAGTCGAACGTGTCGACTGGCTTTTCATTATAGGCTTCGCTAATTACTCATTAGGATATTATGAGCTTGGCGCTACTCGTTTATCTTTCAACTGATCAATAACATAGTCAGGAGCTACTTTACCTAGCTCACCTAAGCAATCATCGGTCTTTTCATTTCCGTAGCGCACATAGATATCGCATACCGCGTATAGCTGCTCTGGAGAACCAGAGATCAAATATGCTTTCTCGAACGATTTAGTCGACTTGTCGATATCCAACTCTTCTTGTAATACCCCATTTAGGTACCAGTAGTAGCTGTTATCTTTCGCTAGCTTCGCTGCCACTTCAATCTCTTTGGCTGCCGCAGTTTTGTCTTCAAGGCGAACCAGAGTCAACGATTTCGAATAATGCAGAGCGGCGTTGTTTGGCACGCTCTCCAAACCACGATCTAATACTTCGACTGCTTGCTTATCTTTGTTCTGAGCTCGAAAATTATCTGCGTAGCTCAACCAAACTTGCGCTTCTTTTGGATGCGTATTGATCAGCTCTAGATAAACCGTTTCCGCCTTATCCCAGTCATTGTGCCAACGAAGCACATCAGCAAACAGTAATTGGTACTTTTCAGATTCTTGCGTTTCCAAGAAGCTAATAACCTCTATGACTGGTGGTTCAATTTGTGCTTTCTGCTCGTCATCCAATGCATTGAAGTCACGGACTAGGTTTGACGTTGCCGTATGGCGAACCATGGTATCGCTGTCTTTTAGCAAGGGTGAAACTAACGCCCAGCGATGTTCAAGTTGGTAAGGTTCAGAACCGATAACCGCCGCTTCACGAACTTCAGGGTTTTGATCTTTTAAGCCTCTTGCCACCGCCACCAGCGCATTTTGGCTTGGATATGAAGCAAGCTCTTGCAGTGCACCAGTACGATTTTCAACAGATTGATTCTGATCTTGTGCCATGTAAGACAACTGTTGAATGCGGGTTTGAGTGTCCGTCATTTCAAGCACTTGATTGATATTTTGTGCTGGCGCGTCAACCGTTTGTTGAACGCTATTCGCAGCCATCGCAGACGTTGAAATTAATGCGGACGTTGAAATCAATAAAGCAACAGCCGTCGCTAAACTCTTCTTCATCATAGTATTACCTTAAACTGGAGAACTTAGCCTGTCCTTAGACTCGTATCTGATTAAATTTATCTTGGACCTGTTGATCCAAAGAACGAGTTAAAACTTGGTCTCGAACGTAGTTTGTTGCGCCTGTTTTGCACGATGTGCCATCAATACTGAGTCACTGAATTTGCCATGAGCAACCGGATGCCCCATCGCACGAGCGATATAAGCCATCGACTTGTCGACATGAGAAAAGAACTTGTGCCAACCAGCACATAAGTAGTTCAAACCCGGTTCACCTACACGAGTTTTGATAAAGCGGTTCTTAGGGCACTCACCATGACAAGCGAACTTGTAATCACACTGCTGACATTGACTGGTCAGTGTACGGGATTTAGCAAAACCAAACTTTTGCTGTGGTGCGCTGTACGCCAAATCATCAAGTTTCTCGTGATGAATATTGCCAATCTTGTATTCAGGGTAAACATAATGGTCGCATGAAAATACGTCGCCATTTGGCTCCATTGCCAAGCCCTTTCCGCATATCTCATTCAAGGTACACAGTGGGTTCGGACGCCCAATCCATGTTTCTACGCTCGCTTCAAAATACTGAACAAACACCTTGCCGATGTCGTTCTTGGCCCACTCGTCAAACACAGAAATCAAGAAGTTACCCCAAGCCAAGTCCGACACACACCACGATTCCATGATTGAATCTTTATGGCCGGGGATCAGGCGTTTGTCGCCTTGTTTAAGCTGCTCGCTTACTTGGGATGTTTGTGGTGCAACCGTTCTAAAGGTTTTTTGCTCAACGATAGGGATAAACTGCATTTGTGGCGACTTCACCACATCACGTAAGAATCGGTACACTTCTAGTGCATTTTGACTGGTCAGGTTATTCACACAGGTAAGCGTTGCGAATTTCACTTGGTGCTTGTGCAACAGCTCAACAGCCGCCATCACTTGTTTGAACGTACCACGACCGGCTCGGTTAGTACGGTAGGCGTTATGCAGCATCTCTGGGCCATCAATACTTAAGCCGACCAAGAAGTTATTCTTTGCTAAGAACTGTCCCCAATCGTCATTCAGTAACGTGCCATTGGTTTGTAAGTCGTTTGAAATCAATACACCTTCAGGTTGGTACTTCTTCTGTAGTTCAACCACACGTTCAAAATAGGCCAAACCAAGCATGGTAGGTTCACCACCCTGCCATGAGAAGATAATTTCTGGCGTGTTTTGACCTTCGATGTATTGTCGGATGTAGGTTTCTAACGTCTCATCATCCATTCTTGGAGAACTGCCTTTCTTGTACTCCAACAAATCTTGCTTACTTAGGTAGTAACAATATTTACAGTCAATGTTGCATGCTGCGCCAATCGGCTTAGCCATGACATGCAAGCGCTTAGACGCTTTACCGTTATATTGTGGACCTTGAGTAATATGCATGATTTACCTACCTATTTTAGTATTCTGGACCCATCATAATTCCTATTCGAACAGGTGACATGTTATACCCTTTATAACCAATAGGAATGACCTTAAACGTTAGAATTAGACCCTATTTCGAACATCTGAGGCACGTGATGAAATTTCTTAATTACAAACAGTTAGCAACAATTAGCAGCGTCACCATGACTATCCTTCTGAGTGGCTGTGCAAGCGTGCCTACACACCCCATCGCCCAACAAATTGACCAAGAGATGGTGTTGGTTGAAGGCGGCACATTCACCATGGGGTCGAACGGTCCAGAAGCGACCAAAGCAGAGCGTCCTGCACGTAATGTAACTGTAGATAGTTTCTATATTGCGAAGTTTGAGGTGACTCAAGAATTGTTCGAATCGGTGATGGGTTCATCTCTCAGTTATTTCCAAAACCCACAAGTTCCGGTTAATAACCTTAGTTGGCAGCAAGCAAACTATTTTGTTGAGCAGTTGAATGAATTAACGGGTGAAGAATACCGTCTGCCTACTGAAGCTGAATGGGAATTTGCAGCCAAAGGTGGCAATAAAAGTAAAGGCTATACTTACAGTGGTTCCAATAACTTAGATGATGTTGCGTGGTACTCAGCAAATTCTAAAAATAGCGCACATCCAGTCGGGCTAAAGAAACCAAATGAACTAGGCTTATATGACATGACAGGAAACGTGGGCGAGTTTGTTATCGATGCCTTCGATGACACCTTCTACCGATTCGGTCCAACAGACAACCCTAACAACGCAAAACACAGCGACGTCGGTTTATCACACAAATCGGTTCGCGGTGGCAGCTTTGCTTATGACGAAAATGAATCTGAAAGTTACCGTCGTGACTTCGCAAGCCAATCGATCACTATGTCAGATATGGGGCTGCGTTTAGTTAAGGATGTGAACTAGCTAACGAAGCGAACTAACTAAAGATGCCGAAGGTTATGGTTCACTAATCGTCACCAACAATACTAAAAATACGATTCGCACTGCACACACGTTACAAATCTGGCCAAACGTTGGAAACCTGACCAAACATTAGAACTCAGCGGCAACAGTGAATAAGGAAACTCTATGCAATACACCAAGCTTTCAGGACTAACCCTCGCGTTACTCTGCGCTCTCCCAGCTTCAGCTGAGGAAAAGCCAAATCTAGTCCTTCAAATCACGGTAGATGGCCTGCGCGCAGATCTAATCGAACGATATAAGCACAACTTCGGTGAAGGCGGTTTCCGGTACTTAATGGATGATGGTACCTACTACACCAACGCAAACTACCAACATGGCAACACGGAAACGATCGTGGGCCATGTGTCGCTTGCAACAGGTGCTCCACCGAGCGTACACGGCATGGTAGGTAACGTTTGGTATGACCGTAGCGAAGAACGTTTGGTGTATAACGTAGAAGACGGTAACTACCAAATGCTGACCTCTGGTGCAGGTGTCGATAAAGCAACAGAGATCGACCCAACGCAGAAGACAGCACAAGGCGATGGCCGCTCTCCAGAGCCAATACTCTCCACCACGTTTGGTGACGAACTGACGATTTCCAATAGTGGCAAATCAAAAGTATTCGGTGTATCAGTGAAAGACCGCGGCGCAATCTCATTGGCAGGACACAGTGGTAAAGCCTTCTGGTTCTCCAAAGCACAATCGGAGTTTGTCACCAGTAACTATTACTATGACGAGTATCCAGATTGGGTATCACGCTGGAACGAGAAAGCGATTGCTGCTCAGTATTCCAAACAGAAATGGGAGCTCTCATTACCGCGTGATAAATACACGTTGCAAGAACACGATACCGAACACAAAGTGAAACTCGGTGACTTCCAACGCACCTTCCCTCATCCTTATGGCCCGGCAAGTTACAAGTACTACAGCACAACGCTAACCGTTAGCCCGGCCGGTGACGAGATCACAGAAAACTTTGCAAGCACACTGTTGATGCAAGAGAAGCTAGGCCAAAGTGACGTGACTGATTATCTGTCTGTGAGTTTCTCATCAAACGACTACGTGGTGCACTTATACGGCCCTGAAAGCCTAGAAACAGAAGACAACCTAATTCGACTTGATAAGACGATCGCCAAGCTTCTTAAAACCGTTGATAACCAAGTCGGGCTAAAAAATACATTAATTGTGTTGTCTGCCGATCATGGAGTACCTGAATCTTCACCTGCGGCAAATGCGCTTGGCTTTAATCAAGCTCAATACTTCAATAAAGATACACTGCTCTCGAGTGGTGTTGAGAAACGATTGAAGGATGAATTTGGTTTAACCAAAGACGCGATTCGCTTGTACGCACAACCTTACATCTATCTGAATCATGATCTGATCGCTGAGAAGAAGCTTGATCTGGCTAAGGTCCAAGAAGCTATTGCGGATGAAATTGCAAAAGTGAAAGGTGTTGCGTTTGCTGTATCAAGTAGTGACATTGCGGCTAACCGAGTACCGGATACGCATGTGATGCAGCTAATTAAAAACAACTACCACCCTGCTCGTTCTGGCGACGTGTACGTAGTATTTGCACCGCGCAGCTACATTAACGACATGGAAGGCCTCCAAATTGCCTCTACACATGGTTCTCCGTGGAAATACGACACTCATGTGCCTGTGATCTTTGCAGGCTACGACGTTGAAGCTAAGAAGGTATCGCGACCAGTGACGCCATATGACATTGCGCCAACGCTTTCGAACAAACTGGGTATCACCCAACCAAGCGGGTCAATCGGAGAAGTGCTGCAAGAGATCACTGAGTAGACTCAATCTCTAAGGTTTCGTGAGCTAGATTTCGAATCCAGCACCCACTCAATAAAAGAGCCGTTTATCTGTTTCTGACTCACTAGGTCGAAACAAAAAAGGTTCATCGCGGATTAGCGGGAACTAAAAACAAAAACGGTAGTAAGTGATATGGTTTAGTCGCCAAACAAAAATCATACACAAACTACCGTTTTCATGCCGAATCATACTTTCCTATCTTCATTCTGGGAAG
>NZ_JBFRKQ010000129.1:0-273 GCF_041469505.1 Vibrio sp. 10N.286.49.E11 | reverse complement strand
ATCATTCCACAGATTATTTCGTTCTTCTTCTCTTACTTTGTTTTGAGAATCAAAAACCCAATTGAAGCACTTGGTTGTGTGACTGGTGGTCGAAGTGCAAACCCTGCGTTTGCGGCATTGATGGAAAAAACAGGCAATGCAACTCCAGTATTCTCATTCACAGTGACTTACGCAGTAGCCAACGTGCTATTGACCCTTTGGGGACCAATCATCGTCGGCATTATCTCCGTCAACGCTGGTATGTAATTCAGACTATAACGTCAGTCTAAGACG
>NZ_JBFRKQ010000128.1:0-1051 GCF_041469505.1 Vibrio sp. 10N.286.49.E11 | reverse complement strand
GGCTTTGTTTCCTAATTGGATCTCAGATAGAAACGGCCAGTATGGGTGATTATTAGGCTATTTCTATCGTTTTAGGCATACCTAACCCTGTGAGCTTATTCAACGCTTTAATCATGGCGTAGGTTTCACCAACCTGAGCATTATAGTTTCTTAAACTTAATCGCCCACCAAACAGTGTCTTTACACGGAACATAGCCGTCTCTGAAAGTGACCGTTTATGGTAACCGTACTTCTTTTTCCAATGTTTATTTGAGCCGTATAATTTCTGGCAAGCTACCGCCAGATTACGGGGGTGACCTCGTAACCAAAAAGCAGCACCTTCTCTCGGTGGAATAAGTGGAACAGCTTGTTTAATACGTATTGCTTCGTAGCATTGTCTTGTATCGTAAGCTCCATCACCAGATATCTCATTGATTCTACGACGAGTTTGATTCAGTAAATTAGGAAGAGCTTCACCGTCAGTGACATTCGATAAACTTAACTCAGCCGCAATGATTTCATGAGTGCCAGTGTCTACGGCTAAATGGAGCTTACGCCAAACTCGACGCTTCCCGTCAGTACCATGTTTTTTTACTTTCCATTCACCTTCACCGTAGACCTTTAGCCCTGTTGCATCAATGGCTAAATGCTGTATTGCGCCTCGGGTCTTTGTCTTGAATGACACATTAACCGTTTTGGCTCGTTTACTGATGCATGAATAATGAGGACATGACAACGGGAGTTGAGCGAGTTTGAAAACAGAATCGATGAATCCTTGTAACGCTCTCAACGGCATCGCGAATACTCGTTTAACCATGAGGGCGGTCGTAATGGCTAAGTCACTAAACAATCGAGGTCGACCTCGTTTACCTTGCTTGAGTTGCTTCCACTGTTGAATCGCTTCCTCATCAATCCAGAATGTCAGTGAACCACGATTGATTAGGGCTTGGTTATATTGTTTCCAGTTAGTTGTTCTGTAGCGAGGCTTTGGCATTGCTCTAAGTATGTGAGTGAACTTAGATGATCTGATCGTAGCTTTAAGCATTAGTTCCCTGATTTAGGAAACAAAGCC
>NZ_JBFRKQ010000127.1:0-6464 GCF_041469505.1 Vibrio sp. 10N.286.49.E11 | reverse complement strand
AATCCGCGATGAACCTTTTTGTTTCCTGGTCAGAGCACATCACGTTTACGAAGACAAAGCTTGCAAACTCATTTTAGTCAGGTAGAAAAGGTGAGGTAGGTATTCACATGACTAATGATAGGTTTGACACTATTATCACTTAAAGTTCTTAATAGCGTGGTATCCTTAGTCATCGCCTCGTGATGAGGCATAGCTCCATTCCAATAATTAAAGCGATAGGTATGTCTGAGAGTTTACTATTTCATAAAACATTTACTCACCCTACGAGCGATGAGTGGGTTGTATTTGTGCATGGCGCAGGAGGCAGTTCCTCCATCTGGTTCAAGCAGATCAAAGCGTATAAACAGCATTTCAACTTACTTCTCATTGATCTGAGAGGGCACGGTAAATCAGACAATATACTTAAAGGGCTGATTTCGAATCGTTATACGTTCAAATCGGTGACGCTTGATATTCTTAAAGTGTTAGACCATCTTAAGATCCGTTCTGCACATTTCGTTGGCATGTCTTTGGGCACGATTATTGTGCGTAACGTTGCCGAACTGGCGGCTGGCCGTGTACGTTCAATGGTACTGGGTGGCGCTGTCACCAAGCTAAACACTCGCTCTCAAGTGTTAATCAAGTTGGGTAACCTCAGCAAGCACATCATTCCTTACATGTGGTTATACAGCCTTTTTGCTTATGTTGTGATGCCACAAAAAAGCCAAAAAGAGTCTCGTCACCTTTTTATCCGCGAAGCCAAAAAACTGTGCCAGAAAGAATTTAAACGCTGGTTTATCTTAACAGCTGATGTAAACCCCTTGATGAAATATTTTAAAGATAGAGAGCTACCAATACCGACTCTTTATTTGATGGGTGAACGTGACTACATGTTTATTAAGCCTGTAAAAGAAATGGTTGCAGCGCATGAATCGAGCGAGCTAGTAGAAATCCCGAATTGTGGACACGTGTGTAACGTGGAAAACCCTGAAGAGTTTAATCAGCGTTCGATTGCGTTTATTCAAAAACAAATTCAGTGATTTTCTAGGCGTGAAATCAAAGATGATGAGTTAATCGAATTGAAATAAAAACGGGAAGCTAACTTTAGCTTCCCGTTTTTAATTGGAGGAGGTATCTGACCGAATCGTTCTATCAGGTCACTGAAACCCTGCTATTCAGGTGAGGCAGCACCGCACTGCCAGCAAGAGCCGAATTGCGCTTCGTTGACTTCATGACACTCACCACAACGCCACTCTTCATAGATGATCGAATCTTGCTGCTTTTGGTAGTCATTGACGAGCATGCGAGCTTTACTGGCCAATTCTGGCTCATATAACCATACGTAAGGGTCAGTTTCTTCAGTGAATGGGATTTCCCCCTTTAATCCGAACAACCCCTCACCACGGACTTCACAGGCAATATTCTCGCTTTCTAACAATCCACAGATGATATGAGCTTCTGTCGGATTCGATGCACTGAAGATTTTCATTGAAATAGAACCTTATTCGGCTATCTGTGTTGTTTAGATATTATAAACTATTCTGCTATATACATTATTCAGCTACGGGTGCTGAGCGAAACTTACCCATCAACCATTTAGCCACTATTGGGAATATCCCCAATAATGCAAATGACAATAGTACTGAAGGGGAGACGATGCCCGAAAGTGAATCAATTTCTGCGAGCTGAGTACCAGCATTCAAGAAAACCGCCGTCCCCGGTAACATCCCGATTTGACTCGTAATGTAGTAACGACTCACTGACATCGGTGTTAGACCCATCAATAGGTTGATAAGGAAAAATGGGAATACAGGAATCAGACGCAGAGAAAACAGGTAAAATGCGCCGTCTTTTTCAACCCCCTTGTTAATCGTCGCCAATTTGTCACCAAACTTGGTTTGAATCCAGTCACGCAACAGGTAACGGCTACTTAAGAAAGCTAAGGTCGCACCGATCGCACTTGCGAAAGATACCAGTAGCAAGCTGTTCCAGAAGCCAAATAGCGCGGCCCCTAATAAGGTTACAACAGCGGCACCAGGAATGGAGAAAGCCGTAATCATGACATACGCGACAAAATAGATAGCGGCAGCCGCAATAAAGTTGCTGTCAATGTAGTCATTTAACACAGCTTGTTGGGCCTTAGCATTTTCAAGCGTTAAGTACTGGCCGAAATTGATGCCTAACAAGACGATGGTTACGACCAACACAATACCCAATATCATTTTCTTACTCATTGATACTTCCTCTAAATTTTCAATGCATACCGATAGTATAGATAGACAGGCAAAGCATAGATTAACTTTCACCAGATATAAAAAAAGCCGCAGTAAATGCGGCTTAGTTATGTATATAGATTGCACTGACAATGTTAATTGACGCGATTGATAAGCTCTTCGCGACGCTGCTGCGGTATAACAGACCAATGTGTACCATTAATCGCGCCTTCTAGCGCCCAAAGTAGTTCAATACTGACAGAAGACGCATGCGATTCTTTGATGGCGTTAAATGCGTTTACAGAGCCAGATTCATATAAACGTTCTACAGAATCGATCCCTGCCTTTTTCAACATACGCTCGGTAGCGAGTCGAAGATTAGGCAGATCTTTGAGTCGGGTCGGCTTAGCAGAAGACTGCTCAGCTTTTTCTTCTTTAGCAAAACCTAGAGACGTGGTTGCAAGCTGCAAGATTTTCTCTTGGTCTTGCCAGAGGCCTTCAGGTAAAGCGAAATATTTAGTAACGACAGGGAAACCACGTTTTTTGTAGACGTACGGTTGAAACCCTTGTTGTTCGAATTGTTTCGTTGTGCCTTTGTCTGCGCGTATGTGCAACTGGTCATTTACAACCAGAGCAAACATAGTGTCATCAGCAAAAAGACCGAAGCCACCAAACATTGAGCGTGATTTTATTTTTCCTAGGGACTCAAATAACTTCATCGAGTCCTTTAGTATCGGTTTATCCATGTTATTTATCTCGGTGTATTTGAACTACGCCACCAAATAAGCAGGTCCGAGAGATTAGCAAAATGTTGCAATTACATTGTCAATAAGCCGTAAATTACTAAATTATTAGTAGTTACTGCATTTTGCCATCGGTAACCCCGCTACCATACCAACGAGTGGTTTAGGCCGGAAGCTTTGCGTCTCACTCTTTCGAGTGGTTTGCCCTGTGCGTGACTGATTGAATAGAATAAAGTTTTTGTTGGATGAAGCTCACACTTGATATTTCAAAATGTGATACTGCTTCAATTAATGATCTTTCCGTTGTGCATCTGGGTTCATTATGGTTGCTGATAAAAAAAGCGCACCTAAAGGTGCGCTTGATGAAATTAAACTCGAATTATCAATTAATTTAACGTCTTAACTGTACTTCGTTCAACAATTTCAGGGTGCATTTCGAAGACGCGTTTTTCGTGGTCTTTGTCTTTGATGCGCTCCAATAGAATTTCGAATGCATTCTTACCAACACGACGTTTTGGTTGGTGAACTGTCGTTAACGGCGGAGAGAAGTATTCAGCGAGTTCGATGTTGTCGTAACCGATCACTGAGATATCTTCAGGAATGCGGATGCCTTTTTCTTGCAGTCGGCTCATTAAGCCGAGTGCCATTGTGTCGTTAAAGCAGAATACCGCCGTTGGACGATCTTCCATCTCAACGATTTGTTCTGCAGCAAGAACAGCCGTATCACACTCGAAGTTGCCTTCGATGATCATATTGTCATCGGCAGAAATTTTAGCTTCGTTAAGTGCGCGCTTGTAACCGGCAATACGTTCAACACATGCTGCTTTGTCTAAGTGGCCACTTAAACATGCAATCTTAGAGTGACCGCGTTCAATAAGGTATTTGGTCGCTAGGTAGCCACCTTCTTCAGAGTTATCGATGATCTTATCAGCTTGAGAACTCTCTGGGCCCCAGTCCATAATAACTTTAGGGATGTCAGCGTGACGGTCTAACATCTCTCTTAGTTCTTCAGTTAGGTCAGAACACATAACTAAGATGCCATCTACACGTTTCTCTGCAAGCATTCGAATGTAGTCACGTTGCTTCTCATAGATACCGCCCGTATTACACAGGATCAAAGTGTAACCTTGACGGTAGCAGTAGCTCTCAACACCATCGATAACTTCAGAGAAGAATAGATTAGTTGATTGAGTCACTAGCATGCCGATGGTGCGTGTTGTATTACACTTCAAGCTACGAGCAACAGCACTTGGTGCATAGTTCAGTTCATCTACGGCTTTGTTTACTTTTTCTTGCGTTGCTTCTGCAACAAAGCGAGTTTTATTGATTACGTGAGAAACGGTTGTTGTTGATACGCCGGCTAAGCGAGCGACATCTTTTATAGTGGCCATGGTTTTATCCTATTAGAAGCTACTTTCCCAAAGTACGGAATAAAGTAGCCGTTAAGCTACCTAACTAAGAGCTTAAATTTGTAGGGCTCTTTGGGTACTAAAAGTGCTAAAAAACAAAAAACCGCTATTGAGCGGCTTGTCTTAACACCGAAATGCTCAAAACTATAATAAGCATAGCATTTCGTGAATGTTTCATATTTTATCGTTTGCGGTCACAATTTTAGACTGACTAGAAATTACTCGCAATAAAATTCCCCCGGAAATCCGGGTGAATTGTCACATTCTTCTGAATTTATTTAACGAGTCATCCAATAAGCTATTCACCAGCTAAATATTGAGTGTCTAATTGACAGAATGCGAGTAGCAACGATGAGACGGAGGCGTAGAAACCGAATTCATCAACGTCATGACATTTCACGTTGAACTTTGGTAACCAAGTCAGCAGTTGTTGTTCGATAAACTGCTGTTGAGCGGCAAATGAATTCTCTAGTTCTTCTTCAATATTCGTTTCGTTTGAACGAATGATCAAGTTACCAAGGAAATCGAGTTCGATAGCAATGTGGTCTGCTGGCTCTTTTAGATCTTGGTTCACAACTAAGTTGTGCTTAACCATGATCTCTTCCATATCTTTTGCTGGCTTATCATTCAAAAGGCCAGTTTCGCCGATATACATTGAAGCGTAAGGAAGAGCGCCGTGCTTATCTGTCTTTAAGAAAAGATCGCAAAAGTCTGCAGACAGTTCTAGCTGAGCATCTTCACGAGTTTGTAGGCGGTTCAGCGCATCCACTAACTTATCAATCGCTGGCTTTAGTGTCTCATTTTCGCCTAAACCAGTTAGGAAAGAACGAATTTCAACAGAGTGGTAGTGATCGAGTTCTTCTTGAGTGAGCTCTTTGGCAAATAAGCTTGATAGCCACCAGTATATTTCTGCTCTTTGCTCGTTGAACGCTTTCGTATCTTTCATTTGTTAGATCCTGACTTAGTCTTGTGATGTTGCTTATATGCATCTTGAAGTCACTTGGGCATAAGCACACCAAGGCTGAATAACAAGGTTATTTGCGAAACGCAAAGTTACTCGTTAGTAGTAATGCCTATATTGAATTGCGATGGACGATAAATAGCAAGGTTTAAGATTGTCTTGTATCAAAAAAAATCCATGTTTCTGGCTTTTATCTTCTGTACCACTAGAATTGTTACTAGTTATGAATAGAATAGTCACTGAAACTATTAAATAAGAAAAGTGGTGTAGATGAGCTATCACGTATTAGTCGTAGAAGATGATGTGGTAACCCGCAGTAAACTGGTTGGATACTTCCAGAACGAGGGTTACACAGTGAGCGAAGCAGAAAGCGGCGCTCAAATGAGAAACGTGTTAGAAGAAAACAACGTTGACCTCATTATGCTGGACATCAACTTACCAGGCGAAGATGGATTGATGCTAACTCGCGAATTACGCAGTCAATCAGACATTGGAATTATTTTAGTTACTGGACGCACGGATAGCATCGACAAAATCGTTGGCCTTGAAATGGGCGCTGACGATTACGTTACTAAACCCTTCGAACTTCGCGAGTTATTAGTTCGAGTTAAAAACCTACTTTGGCGTATTTCTGCTGCTCGTAAAACAGCAGCGGGCGCAGTCGAAGAAATATCAGATGAGTCTGTGGTTCGTTTTGGTGAGTGGACATTTGATATCCCTCGTCGTGCGTTAAGCAAAAACGGCGAACCGGTGAAATTGACCAAAGCAGAATACGAACTGCTAGTGGCATTGTCTTCTTACCCTAACCAAGTATTAAGCCGCGAACGTATTTTGAATATGATTAGCCACCGAGTGGACGCGCCTAATGACCGTACTATCGACGTATTGATTCGTCGTATGCGTGCAAAAATGGAGTTTGATCCTAAGAACCCACAAATTTTTGTGACGGTTCACGGTGAAGGTTACATGTTCGCTGGTGATTGATTTCCTTCGGAAGTGATTAATCAACAACGACATTTAAACGTAAAAAGCCGAGACACCATTGATGTCTCGGCTTTTTTATTGCTTAGCTTTCATTGTTAACGAACAGAGAACCTAAAAATACTTGCCGACTCAGTCTGCTCAGTATGAGTTTAAAGAGGTTCATCGCGGATTAGCG
>NZ_JBFRKQ010000126.1:0-1308 GCF_041469505.1 Vibrio sp. 10N.286.49.E11 | reverse complement strand
GTCCCGTCCTGAAATGTGTTTACACATTGAGGACTAATGATGACCATTCCAAATAAACACTACGTTAAGCGCACTCAGCGTGATTACACACTAGGCTTTAAATTGCAGGTTGTAGACGCCATCGAAAAAGGCGACATGACCTATAAACAAGCCCAATCAATTTACGGCATACAAGGTCGTTCGACTGTTCTTACTTGGTTAAGAAAGCATGGCAAAATGGATTGGACTACCAACCCAAGGAAGAGCACGATGCCTAAATCACCGAGAGCGAATGAAACGCCTGCCCAAAAAATAAAACGACTTGAACAAGAGCTCGAAGATGAACGTCTCAGATGCCTTCTTCTCAATAGGGTTGTTGATATTCTTGATGCTGAGCACGGAATGTCGCTAAGAAAAAAGTATATAGCGAAGGAGCAAGAAGCCTTCAAAAAGAGAAGAAAGTAAGCTTAAGTAAAGCTTGTTCATTGCTCAATATATCTCGTCAGTGTGTCTATCAGAGAGAAAAGCGTGAGACCACTCGTCAGGCTGAGCTTGCTCCTGTGAAAGGGATGGTGCTTGAGCTAAGACGATTCATGCCTCGGCTGGGAGCTCGTAAGCTCTATTTCTTACTGAAGCCGAAGTTGATAGCTAAGGGAATAAAACTTGGCCGTGATGCTTTGTTTAATTACCTCAGAGAAGAGCGCTTACTCGTTAAGCCGAAACGAAGTTACACCAAAACAACGAACAGCAGACACTGGATGAAAAAACATCCGAACTTGCTAAAAGAAGTCGTTCCGTCAAAACCAGAAGAAGTTCTGGTGAGCGACATCACTTATGTTCAGTCAAACGAGGGCGTTCACTACTTGTCATTGGTTACCGACGCCTTCAGCCGTAAAATCATGGGGTATGAAGTCAGTAATGAAATGAAAGCGAGCGATGTTGTGAAGGCTTTAGATATGACGGTAAAAACTCGATGTTATTGTCATGCGACAATCCATCACTCAGATAGAGGGCTTCAGTATTGCTCAAACCTCTATCAAGAGAAACTTAAAAAGCATGGTATAACTCCATCAATGACGGATGGTTATGACTGTTACCAAAACGCGTTAGCTGAGCGGGTCAATGGTATCCTCAAGCAAGAGTTCTTGCTTACTCAGTGCAAAGATCTTCGCGAGTTGAAAACACTTGTTGAAGAGTCAATATATACGTACAACGAAATGAGGCCACATCTCAGCCTAGGTATGAATACGCCAAATAAGATGCATGAAAAAAGCCAGCAACTTGCGTTACTGGCTAACTAAAATCGTCAACGTATTTTAGGACGAGACA
>NZ_JBFRKQ010000125.1:0-210 GCF_041469505.1 Vibrio sp. 10N.286.49.E11 | reverse complement strand
ATCGGAATCTGTCGGATTTGTTAAAGCCGAAATCGTTGAAAAGACAACCAAGTATCAGGCCCAGATAGCTACGGCGAACATGACACTTCTCATCAATGATGTGGAGCTGAGCATTCCTCAAGGCACGCCAGCCACCTATCTTGCTGAACTCATTGGAGCGTTGTCATGAAAGGTATGCTCAGCGCTCCAGACATTTACCTTTATCGTGAA
>NZ_JBFRKQ010000124.1:0-989 GCF_041469505.1 Vibrio sp. 10N.286.49.E11 | reverse complement strand
CTATCCAGCGCTTGTGTTTCAGTGAGCTGAATGACATTAGAAACCAGTGTGGCTTTATCATCTGTCCCGGCAATCGTAAGCGTGGCGGTTTGTTGCGTACTTCCACCATGGCCATCTTCTACTTGATAAGTGATAGCGATTTGTTGCGACTGACCATTGGCCAAATGGTTAAATGCGGGATTGGTGGCATCAACAATTAATGTATGACCATCAGTATCTAAGGTAATGCCCGTTGGAAGTTGGCCCGACTGAGGTTGACCATCGATGGCATATTCAAGGTGACTGATGGTTAAAGCGTCGCCGTCTTTGTCTGTGGCACCTACTAGCAGATTGAGGGTGTGATGATTATCGGCCCCCTCACTGACACTGTCGGTTAAAGGCGTCACATCAGGGTTGTCGTTAACCGCAGCTAAGTTGGTGGTTGCGCCGGTGTGTGTTACACCACCGTGTGCATCTTTGACGTCATAGCTAAAGTGCACCGCGCCGTTGTAGTCTTTTTCTGGGGTAAACGTAAACGTACCATCGGCATTGTTTAGAATAGAGCCATGGTCAGCATGCAGGTTTTCAATGGTTAGTTTACCGGCGTCATTGGCATCCACATCGACGGTATTCGCTAATAGTTGCGCGGTGGTTAAGGTTTGGCGTGTATCTTCACTGCCATTTGCAAGCACCACTTCAGATGAACAGTAAGGTCTGTCGTTACTGCCGTGAATGGTGATGACAATATCGTGTGTTGTACCATCTTTTGAATGGACTGTAATCGTATCGGTTAAGCTTTGCCCTTCACCAAGCTGGTCAATTGCAGTGCCACGCGTTGTGGGTCTAGCACCTATACCTGATAGATGCCCAGCATCGGCATGGTAATGCCAGGTGCCATCGGTGAGTAAGATTAGATCGCCATAGGTGCCGTGATAGTCGTAACCATTGCTGCCTTGGCGTTCAAATCCTGACTCGCCTACATCGGGGTCTGTGATGGTCAGCTTGCCATC
>NZ_JBFRKQ010000123.1:0-369 GCF_041469505.1 Vibrio sp. 10N.286.49.E11 | reverse complement strand
TACCAGAGGGCGAAGCCTGTCTTATCCCAGTACAGTACCTTGATCTTATCGCGCTGTTTATTGGTAAATAGGAACAGCGCACCGCTGCCAAGAGGCAAGTCAGTATCATTTTCGATAATCGCTGCGAGACCATTGATGGACTTTCTAAAATCGACGCTTTCACGATAAAGGTAAATGTTTGGAGCGCTGAGCATACCTTTCATGACAACGCTCCAATGAGTTCGGCAAGATAGGTGGCTGGCGTACCTTGAGGAATGCTCAGCTCCACATCATTGATGAGAAGTGTCATGTTAGCCGTAGCTATCTGGGCCTGATACTTGGTTGTCTTTTCAACGATTTCAGCTTTAATAAATCCGACAGATTCCGATG
>NZ_JBFRKQ010000122.1:0-6917 GCF_041469505.1 Vibrio sp. 10N.286.49.E11 | reverse complement strand
GGATTCCATACATCACGTTAAAGTATTTACTCATTCCAGAGTAAGATCGCAGTCGTTCCTTAGGATATGTAATGTGACCAGCCATAGATGCAGGCAATATCAATTTATAGGATCTCATCGTCATCCCAATCCCAGTCAATTTGGGAAATGTCACGGGAGACTTTGTGTAAATACCACCCGAGCAAAGCGACAATAGAAAGGATTAAAACTATAAAGGTTAAAAGCATATCCTACCCTTAGAGTTTGTATGAGACGTAACTACTAGGCTTACCATGGCAATTGAGTGCCATCGTAGACAAAAAATGAACCTGAATGCTTAAGTTTTAAATTGTCGATAACATTAAGCATGCCTGTAACACTCTCTTTTACTGTTACCTTGCCTTCCTTTCCACCCATATCGGTTTTTACCCAACCTGGATGAATTGCCATGGTCTTCACTCCCGCTTCGGATAATTCACAGGCTAGAGATTTAATTATTTGGTTGAGGGCCGCTTTTGATGCTCGATAGCTGTATCGTCCCCCTGAGCGGTTATCATCAATACTGGCCAGTATTGAGGTCATCCCGATTATGGTTTTATCTTGGCCGGCTAGAATATTATTGAGCAAGGCCTGCGTGATTAACATGGGTGCGATGGTATTGACCTTTAACACCTCTAGCCATCTTTGCTGATCCATATTGCCTAAGTTGTCACATCCTTCACCACTCACCCCAGCATTATGAATAAGTACATCAATAGGTTGCTCTTTAAACACCTCAGTTAAAGCGAGAATATCTGTTTCATGACTAACATCTAGAGCATAAGGGCGAATGGTTGAATACTGTTGTGCTAACAGGGTTAACTCATGCGCTGAATCAATATCGCGACAGCAAGCGATGACCTTGTAATGTCGCTGTGCATATTGCTTTGCAAGCTCTAATCCTAAGCCACGATTAGCTCCAGTAATAAAAACGGTTTTCATTGAGTGCCTCTTATCAGTTTCAATCTTGTCTAATACCAATCAATATAAGTTGCGAAAAGCTGGCCAATGCTGCTGCATTGACCAGCTCTAAGGGTAAGAGTCGTGTTTATTTCATTAATACATTTTTACCATTAACTTTCTGCACGCTTATCAAGACGGCCACTAAAGCGGGTCAAAGCAAGCGCTATCAGTACAACTACTGCACCTACCCAAGGTGTATGCATTAAGCCTGCTTCAGCGACAACCATCCCTCCGCCCCATGAACCAAGTGCAATACCAACGTTAAAGGCGGCAATGTTTAAACCGGAAGCAACATCCACTGCATCTGGTGTATATTTTTCAGCAAGTTTCACTACATATACTTGTAAACCTGGAACATTACCGAATGCAAATGCCCCCCAAACTAAAATCGTGGCTACCGCGGCAATAGGGTTAACGGCGGTAAAATTGAACACGATAAGCACAGCTGCAAGACCAGTAAAAATAATGCTAAGGGCTTTTATTGGGCCCATTTTATCGGCCATTTTTCCGCCCCAAATATTACCAATCGCAACTGAGACTCCATAAACCAACATAATTAAACTAATTGCATTCGCACTAAAGCCAGTTTCTTGCTGCAAAATAGGAGCAAGGAAAGTGAATGCTGTAAAAGTGCCGCCATAACCCAGTGCAGTAATCGCATAAACCAGTAATAATCTAGGTTGAGTTAATACCTTAAGCTGCGATGAAAGCTTAGCTGCAGCAGGTTGTTTTAAGTTATTTGGTACTAAGAAAGCACTACCAATTAATGCGATTAAACCTAATAGCGCAACAACTAAGAAGGTTGATTGCCAGCCAAAGGTTTGACCTATGTATGTCCCAAGCGGCACGCCTGTGACTAACGCCACGGTTAAACCAGTGAACATAATCGCAATGGCGCTGGCGGCTTTTTCTTTTGGTACCAGACCGGTAGCAATGGTTGAACCAATGGAGAAAAATACACCATGGGCTAAACCTGTCAAAATACGAGCGATAATCAGGGTGTTATATCCAGGTGCTTGCCATGCAACTAAGTTACCGACAACAAACAGTGACATGACGGTAATCAATACGTGTTTACGATTCCACTTTCCTGTTAAAGCCGTTAAAACCGGGGCGCCAATGGCAACACCAAGTGCATAAAGGCTAACCAGCAAGCCTGCTGAAGGCAGTGATATATTTAGGTCGGAGGCCATGGTCGGGAGTAGCCCCACGATCACAAACTCCGTTGTTCCAATAGCAAAGGCGCTGAGCGTCAATGCAAGAAGTGCTAAAGGCATAATATTTACTCTCTGTTGTTTGAAAATGACCAGCAATAGCCGATGTATTGGTCGCTATGCCGTCGCGTTGTTAATTGATGGGGGGCATTTTGCATTAAAGATGTTTTGTGAAAAACAGAGGTTTTTACAAATGATATTTGTTATAAATGCAATAAAGCTGATGAGCGATTGGATAAAATTGAGGGAAATAGCATGCGAACAAAATCTGATGATTTAGCCATTTTACTAGCTGTAGTCGATACCGGAGGTTTTTCAGCGGCAGCAGAGAGCCTAGATATCCAAGTCGCGCGAGTATCCAGAGCGGTCAGTAAAGTGGAGAGTCAACTTGGGGTCACTATTCTAAACCGAACCACTAGACGTATTGAATTAACCGATGAAGGACGCCAGTTCATTGACTCTATGCGGGTGGGGTTAATGCAATTACAGCAGGCGGAAGAAGATATTATTTCCCGTGGGGAATTGCCCAAAGGCCGTTTACGTGTCGACGCGGCTAGTCCGTTTGTGTTTCATCAACTGGTGCCATTGGTGCAGTCATTTAATCAAGCCTATCCCGATATTGAGCTAGAAATAACTTCCAATGAAGGCATTGTGGATTTACTAGAAAAGAAAACCGATTTAGCAATCCGTATTGGTACGTTGAGCGATTCAACGCTACATGCTCGGTCGCTGGGTCGAAGCCCCTTGTATATTGTGGCTTCACCAGAATATATCTCAAAACGCGGGCTCCCCACTAAAAGCAGCGATCTTGCTCAGCATAATCTCATTGGATTTGTCGCCCCCAAAATTTTGAATGACTGGCCTTTAAAAGGTTTTACCCAACTAGACGCTTTGATGTCATCAAGTAATGGCGAAACCATTCGACAAATTGTGTTGGCAGGAAATGGCATTGCATGTCTATCAGGGTTTATGGTGAATAAAGATATTGCCGAAGGACGTTTAATCTCGCTGTTGGAGAGCGAAAAAATCAGTCATCCACGAAGAGAACAAGTCAACGCTGTGTATTATAAGACTTCTTCTGTGGCCAAGCGGATCTCCGCTTTTATTGATTTTATTAAGCCAAAGCTAACCCTGTAACCCGCTTAAACAAGCTGATTGTTGCAATTTATACAAATATTATTTGCCTTTATTGCTATAAATGATTGGTGACTCATTTGCTAGTATGCCCTTATCAAATGAAGAGGGCTCAACTATGTCACTATCACTATTTAAACCATTCACATTGGGTGGACTCACACTCAAAAACCGCATTGTCATGCCACCGATGACGCGTTCAAGAGCCAGTCAGCCTGGTGATGTCGCAAATGATATGATGGCAACCTATTACGCTCAGCGTGCCAGTGCAGGATTGATTGTGTCTGAAGGTACGCAAATTTCAGCGACGGCAAAAGGCTATGCATGGACCCCAGGTATTTACACACCTGAGCAGATCGCAGGCTGGCGTAAAGTAACTCAAGCAGTGCATGCAGAAAATGGCGCAATTTTCGCTCAGCTCTGGCATGTGGGCAGAGTCACTCACACAGATAACATCGGTGGTGAGCAACCGATTTCTTCATCAGCGTTAAAAGCGGAAAACGTAAAAGTATTCGTTGATAATGGCAGTGATGAACCAGGTTTTGTTGATGTCGTGCAGCCTAGAGCAATGACAAAAGCAGATATTCAACAAGTCATTGCAGATTATCGTCAAGCGGCATTGAATGCGATTGAAGCAGGTTTTGATGGCATTGAACTGCATGCGGCGAATGGTTATTTGATCAACCAATTCATTGACTCCGAAGCTAACAACCGCAGTGATGAATACGGCGGTAGCCTGGAAAATCGTCTTCGTTTTCTTGATGAAGTCGTTGCAGCAATGGTGGACGCAATTGGCGCTAACCGCGTTGGTGTGCGCTTGGCACCTTTAACAACCTTAAATGGTACTGTTGATGCTAACCCTATTGAGACTTATACCGCTGCCGCAGCGTTACTCAATAAACATCATATCGTGTACCTACATATTGCTGAAGTCGATTGGGATGATGCACCAGATACACCCGTCTCATTCAAACGTGCAATGCGCAATGCTTTTCAAGGCGTGCTGATCTACGCAGGTCGTTATAATGCGGAAAAAGCAAAGCAAGCTATTGATGACGGACTGGCTGATATGATCGGCTTTGGTCGACCTTTTGTGGCGAATCCCGATCTTCCTGAACGTCTACTTCACGGCTACCCATTGGCAGAGCATGATCCAAACACCTTGTTTGGTGGTGGTGAGAAAGGTCTGATTGATTATCCAACGTATAAAGCTTAAGGGGGTAAGTATGTTTAAGGTATTTAAAGGTCACGGACTTGAGACTAGAAACCGTATCGCGATGGCGCCGATGACTCGTTCACGCACGTCTCAACCTGGTGATGTACCAAACGAGATGATGGCAACCTACTACCGTCAGCGTGCCAGTGCTGGACTCATTGTATCAGAGGGCACCCCGATCTCAGCGGCTGCACGAGGTTATTCGATGACTCCGGGCATTTATACCCCAGAGCACATCGAAGGCTGGAAAAAAACCACCCAAGCTGTGCATCAAGATGGCGGGAAAATATTTACTCAACTTTGGCATGTGGGGCGACGCAGTCATTCTGATATTTCAGGTACTAAGCCGTTAGCCCCATCAGCGATTAAAATCCCAGATCAAGTATTTGGCCCACTAGCTGAAGGTGGCTTTGGGATGATTGAAACTGAAACGCCACGGGAGATGACGCTGCAAGACATTAAGAGCACGATTGCGGATTTTGTACAAGCGGGCAAAAACGCCATTGAAGCTGGTTTTGATGGCGTGGAAATTCATGCTGCGCATGGTTACTTGTTTGATACCTTTTTACGCTTAGAAAGCAACCAAAGAAGTGATCAATATGGTGGCAGCCAAGAGAATCGCATGCGCTTTTTGGTTGATACGTTGCAAGCACTTACCGACGAAATTGGTGGGGAAAGAGTTGCGGTTCGTCTGTCTCCTCATATCGGAGAGGGTTTTGCTGGGGATGATGTTGAAATTGTTCCGCTAACGTTAGCATTGCTGGAAAAACTACAACTGATGAACCTTGCGTATGTGCATTTTTCAGAAAACATATCACGCTATGTAGAGGTGCCTGAAGAGTTTCGCCAGCAAGTACGCCGAATATACTCTAATCCAATCATGGTTGCAGGAAAGTTGACCAAGCAATCTGCCCAACAGTTGCTAGATAAGCAGTATGCTGATTTCGTTGCCTTTGGTACTCCTTTTGTAACGAACCCTGATTTAGTCGCCCGATTTGCTCATGATTTACCATTGGCCGAGTTTGATGCCGATGCTAGGTTGACCTTGTATGGGGGCGGAGCCGAAGGCTACGTCGATTATCCAACTTATCAAGCCTAATACACCAGGTACCAAGGACGATAACTCTTTGGTGCCTTACCTTTTCATTAAGCGAGTGGAAGTGATATGGAACCCTATCGAATTTGGCAATATCAAACTGAGAAACACAGTCTTGTTTTAGGTAAGGCTGAAAGAGCAGCTTTAGATGACAGCGAAATCTTAGTACAAAACAAAGCGATTGGTATTAACCCTGTGGATTGGAAATTTATTAAAGCCAATCCTTTAAATTGGCCGAATGGCCATGTTCCAGGTGTTGATGGTGCAGGCGTCGTCGTACAAGTAGGTTCTAAAGTTGATCCCAGTCTAATTGGCCGTCGAGTGGCATATCATGGTTCACTAAATCGCCATGGTAGCTTCGCTAAATATACTGTTTTGAACGTTGAGCGAGTGATGACACTACCTGAGAGCCTATCTTTTGAACTTGCCGCGGCACTGCCTTGTCCGATGCTAACTGCGTGGCAAGCATTTGAAAAAATTCCATTAACCCAACAAAGAGAAGTGCTTGTCGTTGGTTTTGGCGCGGTGAATAATTTGTTATCCCAGATCCTTGTCAGAGCGGGTTATATCGTTGATGTTGTCTCCGCGAGTCTGAGCGAAGAGCGAGCCAAAAGCTTAGGTATTCGCCAAGTTTATCGGGAGCAATCTCAAATCGACATGAAATACTTCGCCATTTTTGATGCGGTGAGTGGGGAAAATGCCGCCCATTTAGTGCCGCTGTTAAGAGCGAATGGACATATTGTCTGCATTCAAGATCGTATTGCTAAACCCATTGACCCTCCATTTACGCGCACTATTTCTTACCACGAAATAGCCCTTGGAGCGTTACATAATTTTGGTGATAAAGATGATTGGCATACATTAATGCAAAATGGTGAAGCGCTGCTTGAGCGTATTGAAAATGGGAGTGTTGAAGTTAGTATTCCTGTCACTTTTAAATTCGAGCAGATGCTTGATGCGTTGAAACACAGTGAAACCACAAAACGAAAAACCGTGATTACATTGAGTTAGACTGCGCAATTTATCCTTTTGCTGGGAGTCACATAGCGCTTACTTCCTACACTTTGCTTGGATAGTTGTTCTAATTGCTGATATTGAGTAAGACTCATCTTTGCAACGTCGTTTAAAATTGTGGTCTAAATAATTTTGACCACACTCTTACTAGCAGATGCGATACTAATAGCAATCCAACCAACGAAGAATTCGTGATTGCTCAATAGTCGGTAGAACTACTGTAATTAACTTAAAAACAGATGGTTAAAAGCGAGCTTAGTGC
>NZ_JBFRKQ010000121.1:0-5716 GCF_041469505.1 Vibrio sp. 10N.286.49.E11 | reverse complement strand
GCCATAATTATTTTACTCATACCGTTTCTCTTGTTCAGTGTGACCTCAATAGCATTATAGGGATATGTTGGTAAAATGGTAAGCTTGGCTAATTCCTCTGACTTGCTGGTTATTGATCCCCTAGACTTCCAGTTCTCATCACTCTCAGCGACAAGAAGTTAGATTGGTGAATTAATGTCAGCGAAAAGAGCTAGCTTGCTCGAAAATATGCTTTGCTAAAGAAATCCACATCGTCGCTATCTAAGAAGCTTTTGGACAAAAGCTTGTCAGCGACTTTGCTAAATTAGTAAACCATCAATAACTACAGGTATGGCAACTCACTTATTAGATTGTCCAGTATAACTGGAGCAGATCAGTATGTTCATTCTCAATGCTTGTGCTCTGCCACCAGTTTGACAACCAAAGCTTTCAAAGACTCTAAAATATTCAATACTTCGGTGGCATCTTTTGAGTATTTATTGTTTAGTTTTTCTACTTCTTTTTTCGAAATTACATTATGAATAGAAGCTCGATTAACTTGATAATCTAGGAATGCAAGCACAGTTAGTCTTGCACACTCGCTTATGTCGATTTTTTGGTCAGAAAAATACAAATCTAAGTACATAGTAATTTTCTTATAAATCTCTTGAGTTTTATTATTCAAATCATTAACTTGATCTTCGTTTGCCACTGGTGATGTTGCATAAGATTTAATTAATAAACGATGCGAGAACTCATCATATTCTTCAATCGCAAGATAAAGTGCTTCTAGCTTACCTAGTAAATTTTCCCTTTTCGCTCTACGATTAAGAAACCATTGATTTAGCAGAACAGCTAATATTGCAACTGTTACAGAAAGAAGAACAGTAATTAGTTGAGCCTGCTGTGCTTTATTTGAAAATATTTCTGTTAAAAATTCCAATGAAACTCCTATCTGCTTTGAACATATCAACGCAGCGTTAAGTAGTGAGCAATGCTACCACAAAACCCAACTATACCACCGTAAACACAAAACCCAACGATGGAATGAAAAATGCCATGCGTTGGGAATCCGTCTTAAACGCCTTGTATATAAAGTTTATTTTGCTAGATCTGACTTAATGTCATTCCAAGCCTTTTCCAGTAAAGATTGACACTGTTGCTCCAAAACCTTTGCATAACTTCCTAAGTTTTTAAGGCTATCGGCATCTTCCTTTCCAACATTTGATGTAACATCTTGCATTAATGACTTCAAAATCTTTGCGTAATCCTTTTCTGCGTCTAGCATTAATAATATTTTGCTTCTGTAGTAAAACAGTGCCCTATAATTTTCATTTGCATCGTCTGTTAAATGATACTTTTTGTTCTGGCGCCCGTTAACTGCAACTAAATAAGCAATAGATATGAATTGAGACATATTTTCACGCAGATCGGCAATCCAAGCCTGCCTTAGTTCAGCTATCTTCTCTCTGCTTTGACTTTTTTGATTTCGCCTTGATATCCAAACAACTGCAATGGACGTGAGAATGCTCCCCAGACCTATGGCACCAGTAACAAGCAAAGCGTGATAATCTGGTGTGATTGACAATAGAATTTCTTCTCCACCAGTGCTTAATATAAATTTTTCTTTGCTCACTTTGTAGATATCTCCGCTTATGGATAAATATAGCCCAATTAAGGTGTGAAGCACGCGACCACAAAACTCAATTTGAACACCGTAATCACTGAACTCAAACCAAAAATGCCAAGCGTGCTGAATCACTCTTAAATTGTTTGTATGGATAATAAGCACTCCAATCGGGTAATGTGAGACCCAGGCTTTAGCTGCAACTAAAGCTTTCTATGTAGTAGTTCGTTTAAACGCCGGCTCCTCTATCGAGAGACCGATAACAAACATGAACGCTACATAGGACTTCAAGCATAAACCTCGAATAGTCGACTGGGTCTCGAACCCGCATTACGCAAGCATGAGTTAGCTTATTATGAATACCAAAATCAATCAAAGCATCAACGTTGGAGTTGATACCGGCAAAACACAATTAGACATCCACATCAGGCCACTAGACCTATTTTTCTCAGTAGAGAACAATGATAAAGGCATCAAAAAAGCACTCAAAACGATTAAGAGTCACAGTCCTGAACGAATCGTTATTGAAGCAACAGGCCGATTAGAAATGCCTTTTGTTCTTGCATGTGCAGAGGCTCAATTACCTATTGTCAGAGCAAACCCTGTCCACATAAAACGGTTCGCTGGTGCTATTGGCCGCAGAGCCAAAAATGATCGTTTAGATGCAGAATTGATTGCTCACTATGGAGAAGCAATCAAACCAGCTCTTACTGTCATAAAGCCAAAAAACATACGCCTAATGAGTGACTTAGTCATTCGCCGAAACCAGTTGTTATCCATGCAAACCATGGAAAAGAACCGAATCCAGATACTTCCCGCTTCTCTCCATCCGACTATCAAACCGATGCTAACCACGATAAAAAATCAAATCACCAAGTTAGAAGAAAAGCTCGTTAAACTCATTGAAGATAGCCCTGAATATCAGGCTAAAAACACAATATTGCAGAGCGTCCCTGGAATAGGAAACATTGCCGCTGCATCAATAATTAGCAACGTACCAGAACTTGGCTACATCACAAATAAACAAGCGGCATCACTAATTGGTGTCGCTCCAATAACACGCGAAAGTGGGCGCTACAAAGGTAAGCGCGTGATCCAAGGCGGTCGAGCGCAAGTACGCACAGTGTTATATATGGCAATGATGTCAGCCATGCAATGTAACCCCGTATTCAAAGCAACTTATGCTCGACTTGTAGCTGCCGGAAAGCCTAAGAAAGTCGCAATAATCGCGTGTGTTCGAAAGATGGTTGTGACTCTTAACTCTATGCTGAGAGATGGCGCCATGTGGGATGAAAACACTGCCAAAAATTAATCATTGACGCCATAGTCGTTTGTTAGCTATATGCTACCAGCCACCAAAACCCATTTTTTCTCTCGGTGTCATAGGCTCACCTATATGACCATCGAGTAAATGAGGGTTGTTGACTAAGTACTCTCTAGCCCAAGGTTGCAGGTTAAATGCAAAACCATTTAGCACGTCACCTGTGCTCGATGGCAGGTAAGTAACCCCCTTAGATCTCAAACCAGCCATAACACCATCTTCGTGCCCAACATAAACTGAATTTAACTGTTGTTGGATATAAGGCAACAAATAACCTTTTTCCTCAGGTGTTAACTGATGAAGTAAGCTCTGCTTTCTTTCAAGACTCTTCTTGCTAGCCTGACCTCGGGCAAAAAATGAAAAGAGCCTAGCGCAAGCAAAAGAAACCAACAATAAAAAGCTTGGTCCAAGATAAACCCTATAGGGTTCTCTGAACCCTTTGACAGCAAGAGATTCAGCTACACTATCTGGAACAAAAAGTATTATCCCAACAACTGCAATCACAGCCACTAAAAATGTTGCCGGAATTTTTAGGAAATAATCCATAAAACCAGTGACTTTACCCAACAAAACTTTCCTCCGAACTTGAATAATATAGCTAACGCTTATTAGACGCCAAATTGTCGTCTTTCATCCTTCAATGATGCATTCATTTTTATATTAACTCAAATAACAATCAATACGTTATGCCACATAAAGGGAAGTTAGACAGCAATGTGTCGCCTAGTAATGGGAATGATGAATTATCAACTCAATCGAATAAGTTTTAGTAGGGTAAACGCACGCCCTATGAATTGTATAGAGTATTTAATCTAAGTGATTTTGGGGCACTTTCGAGTTAGAAAGCGCCACGGGTAAAAATTCAATCCGAGAAGCTTTTGGACAAAAATTAGTCAGTTATATTACTAAATTAGGATGCAACGGATTAGTTCACGTATGGAAAAGTAACGCTGCGCTCTGCGGCAAGTTTGGAGCGCAGCGTAAAATTTGTCCGACAGAAGCGCATTGTTGTGCGCTATTGAGAAAAATCCAATTTAGTTATTTTTCCTAATTTCTATTGCCTCTTCTACAGCATTAGCCAAGTGTTTGCTGATCCAATCATATTTCTCTTGGCTGGTTGTCCCTGTAGGGTTGTAGCACTTCACTATTGATGATAGTTTTTTCCCTGTGTTGCCATAACCAATATAATCAAACGGGTTGCTACCTTTTGATGAGGTGTTACCACCACTATCTTTAAGTCCATGGACATATATTCCTACGACTCCTTTGCCATCGTCCCAGCCCTTAACTATTTCATGATTAATCCACTTCCTATCTGCGGTATTGCTGCCGACAAGAACTACAACGCATGACTTTCCAGACATTTCATTTGCAATCCATTTTTTTATCGCCGCATCCCCTCCTTTTTTAACTGTTTCCCAATTGTTATCTGATGTAGGCTTATTTCCATCGATTGCTCCAATATTTCGTACTGTTCCCGCACGCCAGTTATCAGGCAAATAGTGAAAGCTGTAAAAACAGTTACGTTTAGGCATGTTAAGCGTCCTTATTTTAATGATTTTAGTAAGTCAATTATTTCACTCTGAATCGTGGTCAACTCAGATTCCTTGTCGCAAATTTTGTCTATAAATTTTCTTGCACTTTCAGGGAAAGCATCACTGTCAAAATACCCCTCTTTCAGAAGCTCGCAATAAATTTCTCTACTTGCATATTCAGTTGCTCCTACAGGGATTAATAGCAAACCATTTGACTTTGCTATTTTAAATTCCTTGATCAATCCATCTGCAACTACCACCTCTCCATCTTTCAATTTATTCCCAAATAGAAAAATGGCTATACCAGAAAATGAAATCATGTCTGTTCGGTAGTCGTGCCAAACTTGCGCGATTGGTCGAGTACCAACTTCAGTCTGAGGGAATGGCCTAAGTATTAATTGGTCAGAATCCAAGCGCCTCCCGTTCATATAAACATGTTCTAGAGCCCCAGTAATTACAGAACTACCAACACCTAAACCGAAACCAGATACAATTCTAAATCCTAAGCTTGATATTTCTTTTGCTAGAGAGTAAATGAAGTTTTCCGCAACTGAGGGCTCCCACCTGCCATACTCATGCGCTGAACCAGAAATGAAAATTGTATTTCTTCTAAAAGCCCACTCTAATTGCCTGAGAATATCCGTTATTTCTGTATAGCTAGATACCAATATTGTTTTTATGCCGAATCTAAGTAAGTCCTGAATAAATAGCTCTTGCTTTCGTGCTCGGTATTCCGTGTCAGCTTCTGGTTCACCATCCTCTGGCTCAACAAGTTTTTGAATGCAATAGTGCTGCCGCTGATCCGTAGAGTAAGCAACGCGTACACGACTTAAGATGTAATCTAAGTTTGGATCAGTAAAGCTAAAACCCAGGAACAAAAATGTTTTTGCTACGAGGTCACCACTAAGTGCATTTATGAATGGCTGCATTTTGACGTGGTATGCCTCGTAATCATCCTTTGTAAGTACAGCCTCATCAGGATGCTCAATGTCTCCATGCATTTTGTAAACAACGGCATCTCGCCCTCGTTTAGTAAAGCTCAACTGCTTAATTCTATATTTTGTATCAGGAATTTTTCCTGTTTCTGTTAAAGCATTTTCAATGAGCTTATCGTAATTCGTTGTCCAATATGTTGATATTGGAAGCCTTGCAAGTATCTGATGATTCTCGGTAATTGTTGCATTGTCAGATAGCTCATTAATGAGTAACTGATTTAGTTTTCCACGATTAGCCAGGTTTGAATTACAGTGGTACTGGGCTTTGTTTCCTAATTGG
>NZ_JBFRKQ010000120.1:0-273 GCF_041469505.1 Vibrio sp. 10N.286.49.E11 | reverse complement strand
ATCATTCCACAGATTATTTCATTCTTCTTCTCGTACTTTGTATTGAAGATAAAGAATCCGGTAGAAGCTTTAGGTTGTGTAACCGGTGGTCGAAGTGCAAACCCAGCGTTCGCGGCATTGATGGAAAAAACAGGCAATGCAACTCCAGTATTCTCATTCACAGTGACTTACGCAGTAGCAAACGTGCTATTGACCCTTTGGGGACCAATCATCGTCGGCATTATCTCCGTCAACGCTGGTATGTAATTCAGATTATAACGTCAGTCTAAGACG
>NZ_JBFRKQ010000119.1:0-1222 GCF_041469505.1 Vibrio sp. 10N.286.49.E11 | reverse complement strand
GTCGCCGTACTCTCCGCACTATAGTGGGCATCTAAGCTGACATTTTACGTAACATACGGAACAGGGTAAGCCTGTATCACTCCCTTTGGGAAAGCCTTTGTGGCCGATAGTGATGCAGGTATAGGAGGTCGGAAAAAGCGAAAGCTGCATTGTAATGATGCAGATACAGACTTATGTCTGATCACGAAAGTGAGCCCACTTCCGACTGGTCTCCCATTGCGAGAGAATTTGAAGAACTTTATTCAAGGAGAAAAGCAAATGGTGATCTCGAAAGAGATTAGTGCATCTTCTGACGGCGCTCAATGGCAGTCCATCGACTGGAAATCCGTTGAAGCACACGTATTGAAGCTTCAAATGCGTATCGCAAAAGCAACGAGAGAAAAGAAATACGGTAAGGTGAAGTCCTTACAGTGGCTCTTGACTCATTCTCGCTCAGCCAAGCTTCTTGCGGTTAAGCGAGTCTCTCAGAATAAAGGCAGTAAAACGTCTGGAATAGACGGTGTCACCTGGAACACAGATGTACGCCGTATGAAAGCAGTCAATCAACTGAGCCGCAAGGCTTACTTTGCAAAACCACTCAAACGTATCTACATCCCCAAAAAGAACGGTAAGCTCAGGCCATTGGGTATTCCATGCATGATTGATAGAGCGCAACAAGCCCTCCACCTTCTAGCATTAGAACCAGTGTCCGAAACGCTTGCCGACCTCAATAGCTATGGGTTTAGGCCAAATCGCAGTACGGCTGACGCCGTCAGTCAGTGTTTCAAATGTTTGGCTCTAAAGCGATCAGCGAAATGGGTTCTTGAGGGAGATATTAAGGCTTGCTTCGACAAAATCGGGCATCAATGGCTTATGGACAATATCACGGTAGATAAACGTATGTTAGAGCAATGGTTACAGTCTGGCTATGTGGATAAGGGTCTGTTCTATGATACCGATGAGGGTACACCTCAAGGTGGAATAATATCTCCAACCTTGATGCTAATGACTCTCGCGGGAATAGAGCAACAAATAAAATCTACAGCTCTGAAAATGGGTGCTAGGGCCAACTTTATTGGTTATGCGGATGATTTCGTGGTCACCTGCTCTTCAAAGGAAGTGCTAGTGAACGATATCAAACCGTTGATTGCTGACTTTCTGGCAGAAAGAGGGTTAACCCTCTCCGAAGAGAAAACGAAGGTCACTCATATTGATGATGGCTTTGACTTTCTGGGTTTCAATC
>NZ_JBFRKQ010000118.1:0-344 GCF_041469505.1 Vibrio sp. 10N.286.49.E11 | reverse complement strand
AGTGCGGAGAGTACGGCGACCACGAAAAAGTACTGTCCAACCTCTTTCCAACTCTCATTGCCTTTTGGCCACAGCGTATTAACCACTTCCGCTGCTTCATCATATAACGCACCTTGAATGGATTCACATACGTTCATCATACTGACTACCTAGCACTTACCCGAATTGTGGTTTTCAGGAGGAACGTCCTCTCACGATTCTTTTCCCACTCAGCCCAACGGCCAAGTTTCGTTACATTGTCCGAGCCGCTGCTTTATTCAGGCTCGTAGGTTCATCTGGTGATACAGATGGTTCACTCGTTAAGCGGTGAACAACGCTTCATACGACCTCAGGTCGCACGGACA
>NZ_JBFRKQ010000117.1:0-1818 GCF_041469505.1 Vibrio sp. 10N.286.49.E11 | reverse complement strand
GTTAGATATCACTGAGCCAAATCTGGCTGATGGTACGATCACAAGCAACACTATTGATGTGATGCCAAATCAGAGTGCGGATGGCGCGACGATCACTCAGTTCACTTATGACGGTCAACTACGAACACTTGATCCGAATGACACTGGTGAACAGCTGTTCAGCTTCACTGAAGGTGAGCTTTATATCACCCTTGAAGGGGAAGTGCGCTTTGAACCTAATCGCGATCTAGACCACTCAGTTAGTGAAGATATCGTGAAGTCGATTGTCGTGACTTCAAGCGATTTTGATAACGACCCGGTGACTTCAACCATTACGCTGACCATTACTGATGGTGACAATCCGACTATTGATGCGGTGCCGAGCGTATCACTTAAAGAAGCGGATCTCGCTGATGGCTCATTGCCAAGTGGTAGTGCGGTTAGCCAAACGGAAACCATCTCATTCACGAATCAAAGCGATGATGTTGAGAAATTCCGTTTAGAGCCTAGTGAGTTTAATACTAACAATGCGCTTAAGTCCGATGGCTTGATCATTGAGATTCGAGAAGAGCCAACAGGTTCAGGCAATTACATTGGTTTCACGACTGATATTTCGAATGTCGAAACCACGGTATTTACACTCGATTTCAGCAGTACCACTTTGGGTGAATACACCTTCACTCTTCTGGAAGCGATTGACCACACACCGATTCAAGGCAATAACGATCTAACATTCAACTTGCCAGTTTACGCAGTGGATACCGACGGTGACGATTCGTTAATGTCACCGCTATCAGTCACCATTACCGACGATGTACAGGAGATGGCGAGCGGGGCGCTGAATATTGAAGAGCCTACTGTCGCCGACTTAGCTGCAGGTACGCCAACGACATCCGTTTTCGATGTATTAACATTCGCGAGTGCCGATGGCGCGAGCGTGACTCAATTTACCTATGACGGCACCGCTTACTCTCTAGATCCGAATGATGCGACCGAGCAAGAGTTTACCTTCACCGAAGGCTCACTGTTTATTACGACTCAAGGGGAAGTGCGCTTTGAGCCGAACCGCGATTTAGACCACTCAGCAGGCGATATTGTTAAAAATATCGTTGTGACATCAAGCGATGGCGATGATGACGTTCTTACCTCGACAGTGACGCTTACGATTACGGACGGCGATGTCCCAACCATAGATGTCATTCCACCAATCTCACTATCTGAAACGAATCTAGCCGATGGCTCTGATCCGTCGAATTCTGCGGTCAGCGACACCAAAGTCATTCAGTTTACTCATGAGAGTGACGATGTTGAGTCGTTCCGTATCGAGCCAACAGAGTTCAATACTCTAGGTACGTTAACGTCAAACAACTTGGCGGTTCAGCTAAAAGAAGATCCTAACAGTGCTGGTGATTACATCGGTTTTGTTAAAGACGCGTCGGATGTTGAAACCAACGTCTTTACCGTTACCTTCTCTGGTGCAAATCTAGGTCAATACACATTTACGTTGCTTGAAGCGCTTGACCACGAAGATGGTCTGGTGAATAACAATTTGAGCTTTGACCTGCCTGTTTATGCGGTAGACAGTGACGGTGATGACTCAGTGATGTCGTCACTGACTGTGACCATCGAAGATGATGTTCAAGGCATGAGCAATGGCATCCTGAATATCGAAGAGCCAACCGTCGCTGATCTGGGCGTAGGGGTGGTGACCACAACTACCATTGATGTGATGCCAGAGCAGAGTGCTGATGGCGCGACCATTACTGAGTTTACTTACGATGGTGGGACTCCACTGACGCTTAACCAAGCTGATACCGGTGAGCAAGAGTTTATCTTCAC
>NZ_JBFRKQ010000116.1:0-26848 GCF_041469505.1 Vibrio sp. 10N.286.49.E11 | reverse complement strand
GAAAGCCGCGATGAACCTTAAATTTGAGGGTGTAGAAAATGAAAAGATACCCACCTAAGTCTATCGTTGCATTCTTGTTTTTGACTATATCAGCGCTGGTTTTAGTTGCGGCTGTCGTGCTTCAAATTCGCGGTGAACAAGCGTGCGATAAAACAACGCTGATAATTAGATTAAGAGCCATGCTATTGAAACATCGCTCTTTTTTTTAGATTTGGATACGCGCTTTCTTGTTTAATCGCGAGTTTGTTCGGCATTCAAATGCCGAATCAACTTGGCTGGAGTGCCGCCGTACAGGCAATCTGGTAGTACATCACTGTTAACCACTGAGTTCGCTGCGATAACAGAGCGAGCGCCAATCGTAACGCCTTGGTTGATGACTGAGTTTCCACCAATCCACACATCGTCTTCGACTGTGATAGGTAGGCAGAAAGTTTCCCACTTACGGCGGCTGAGATAATCCAGTGAGTGGGAGGCTGTGTAAAACTGGGCACTTGGCCCTATCAATACATTGTTACCAATCTTGATATTCGCGCCATCAAGCATCACCACGTTCATGTTGATAAAGGTGTCGTCACCGATCTCGATGGTTTTGCCAAACTCGCAATGAAAAGGAGGACGGACAACGCTGCTTCCTACTTTACCAAACAGATTAGCCTGAAGACTTGGCAGTTGAGTATCGTCTGAACATTGATTCAAGTCTGATAGCGCCTTGCTGGCGTGAGTGCGCATGTGGTCTACCTCATGGTCTGCGCCATCAAAAATCTCGCCGGACAGCATTTTCTCGAGTTCTGTTTTCATTGTTTGCATCCCATTCGTCAACATCGATATTAGAATACGGATAATTGGACATAAAAAAAGAGAAAAGCCTAAGCCTTTCTCTTCCTGTTTTTCTACTTAGCAATCAAGATTGCTCAAATTAGATTTGCTCAACGAAACCCATTAGGTGCTGTTTCACTTCGTCTGAAGCAAAAGCGCTCTCTACAGAGTACTTGTAGATCTCTGCGTAGTCTTCTTGTGTTAGACCGAACGTTTCACATACACGCTTCACTTCGTTAGTCATGGTTGTGTTCGACACAGTGCGGTTATCTGTGTTGATCGTTACAACGATGCCGTCTTTCTTGAATTCAGCAATTGGGTGGTCGCTGAATTTGTGAATACATTTAGTTTGAACGTTACTTGTTGGGCAAGTCTCAAGTGCAACTTGCTTCTCTTTAACGATGTTGTATGCGTCTTCGTTACCTTGGATGTGGACACCGTGGCCGATACGCTCAGCGTCAAGCAGTGTGACTGCATCGTAAACGTTCTGACCATGCCATTGCTCACCTGCGTGAACCGTCACACGGTAGCCTTGTTCAATAGCGTATTGCGTGTACTCAGGGAATTCAGCGCAGAAGCCCGGCTTTTCACCGCCTGCAATATCAAACGCAACCACGCCTTTACCAAGGTATGGTTTACCAGCGTCGATTACATCTTTGATTGAGTCTTTCGGGAACATACGAAGTACAGACATGATGTAGTTGCCCTTGATGTCGTATTTCTCTTCAGCACGCTTCATGCCTTTTACTGCGCTTGCAATGATCGTATCAAGAGACAGACCTTTGTTTACGTGCAGGATTGGCGCAAAACGAACTTCTAGGTACTTAACGTTTTCTAGTGCAGCGTCTTCGTAAAGCTCAAAAGAAATACGCTCAATTGCTTCTTCCGTTTGCATCACTTGCAGTGGCAGGCTAAAGCAAGCTAGGTACTCATCAAGGTTTTTGCAATCTTCAGGCACTGTTAGAGACTTTACTACCGCTTCACGGTCTTCTGGAAGTTCGATTCCGTACTGTTTCGCCAGATCAATAATGGTGTCTGGACGAACGCTTCCGTCTAGGTGGCAGTGCAGATCAATCTTAGGGAGTGCTAGAAAGTTCATGAGTATTCCTTAGGTCTATTATTTTTTGAGTTATTAACTCATAGGTTACATGGGCTTAAATTAACAAGTTTGCGATATGATTTAAAGTGACATAAAGTCATCATTAATCTGAATCTAAGGAATATCATGGTAGATGTTAAAAGCTTACTCAAATGTGATATGAATTTACTGCTGTGTTTACACGTGTTGCTTGAAGAGCGCAGCGTGAGCAAAACGGCAGAGCGATTGTTCCTTAGTCAGTCTGCGGTGAGTAAACAACTCACTAAGCTGCGTTCTTTGTTTGACGACCCTTTGTTTGAACGTGAGTCAAAAGGCCTGTTTCCAACACCGAAAGCCACCTCTTTAGCGCCTAAAATTCATCAAATCCTTCTGCAAGTTGAACAGCTAACCGTGGCGGACATTTTTGAGCCGAAAGACAGCGAACGTACTTTTAATATCGATCTTGTTGAAACCGCTTATACCGCGATTTACCCTAAATTTATGCCGACTGCGCTCGCGGATGCGCCTCACATTACCGTTAACAGTTCAACGTGGAGCAGCGATAGCTTCAAGCGCTTACTAAAGCGTGAGGTCGATTTCGGGATTGGAATTTTTGAGCTCGATGAAAGGGCTAGCACCCACATTCAAAATATCCCTGCCGAGCTAAACCACGTCGAGTTGCTGCAAGATTACTCTGTGTGCTTGATGCGAAATGATCACCCAGTACTTCAAGAAGAGTGGAATCTGCAAGCCTTCCTTAAATACCGTCATATTCAGTTAGTCACTGGTGGCGTTGGCGACTGGTTGCTACTGGAAATCTTGCAAGCCAAACAGCTTCAAATTAACAAAGCCGCCAACGTGTCGGACATCACCAGCGCAGTAAAGCTGTGCAAACAAAGCGATTTGCTGATGTGTTATCCGTACAACTCGGTTCGTGACTATATTGAGAGTGGCGAACTGGTGATGAAGCCGATTCCTATTGAGTTGGTTCCCGGTGGTTTGTTTTTGCTTTGGCACCGTTACTTTGATTCTGAACCAAGCCACAAATGGCTTCGCGACCTCATAGTCAATAAGACCCAAGAACCTCAGCTGTAAACCGCGAGCTACGATGATCAAAACGGCGAAATAAGTTTTTTTAAATTTATTTCGTCTTTTTAGAATGAGCATTGTCTTATTACGGGTGCCAAATGCCCGCCAAGAATGAGATATCTAAATGAATCCAATGCCATCGATTCGTTGGTGTTGATTGATTAGTGCTTAATCCTGATGACAGACAGACAGAAGTAAGGCCAACGTGTATACGCTGGCCTTTTTTATGGTTCTTCGCAGATTAGCGCCAAGTTGGATAAGCGACTCGGCTTGTTGTTACGTTATGCTGGAACCTTAAAACAAGAATCTTGATTGCTGTATTTTGGTACGAAGCACAATTTGTCTGCCGACATTTTTAAGCCGTTTTGCATCTGGATATGTGTTACCGCCCAAATCACGCAGCCATGAGGCAAATTGAATAGCGAGCGAGTTTGAGTGAACAACACGCCGTCATCATAGGCTGGTGTAATGTTCGTCGCTTTGCCTTGCCACGCCTTATGAGTGGTTTGCACATCAATATTTGGAACAATCAATGAGAGCATTTCTGGCTCAACGTCTTTTACGACTTTCAAGCAGATACGACACCCATCGTAGTATTGTTCTATCCAGATTTTATGTGGAATAGCGTGATCATCCCAACCCAGTTGTAAGATATGTTCCATGACTTTGTCCTTGGTATCTAAGAAGGAAAGGCAGTGCTCAACACTGCCTGAATTAGCTCAAATATTATTCGTAACTTAAACCATGTCCGAACGGGTAAAGGGTGTCGGCTTGATCATACCCAGGGTAGTCTGAGTCTTGGTTTTGAATGGCTTGGGCACTGTTCGCTAAAGCAAATGGCAGTTTTCCTTGAGGAGCAAAGTTGCCTGAAAGTACTTCCATTAGGTTGCTGTCCGAGACACCAAATGTGGCGATCACGGCACCGGCTTGCTTAAGATTACTTTGATCGTCTAGCACGAAGGGTTGTCTAAAGTTGATGGACAATACCGTTTTGTCAGCGCCCACTTCGTTCATAACGGCTTTAATGTCGCTTAGGCTTGGTTCAATATGCCAAGATGCAGCTGTAGCCATTTCACTGAACGCAAGAATATCGAGTTCATCTGGGTTCGCGCCACCAAAGATAAGATCAGGATCTGAGCCTTCGTTAGATACGCGAACACGAATAACCGCATAGTCCGTATCGGCTGGTACTGGTGGAAGCGTTTCTCCCGCTTCGTAATCTCCGGAAGTCACGGTAAAGTTGTACTTGTCGTCTCCTGCAATGTTTTCGTCCATTCCCATGACATACAGAGCAACAGGATTTTGTGCGGTTGATTCAGCTAGAGGTAAAGTCTTATTGGTATTTTGAAGTAAGACGACAGACTTTTTCTGTGCGTAATCAGCGCGTTCTTGGTACTTCTCGTTGCCTAAAATCTCTTGGGCTTTTTTCTCATCAACGTAAGTGTTTTCGAAAAGGCCAAGCTTGAATTGTTCTTCAAGTAAGCGTGTGACTGATAGGTCGACACGCTCTTCGGTAAGCAGATCTTTTTCCACGAGTTTCACGATGACTTCTTTATCATGGAAACCTGAAAGAACATCGACTCCAGCTTCGACCGCCATGGCAACCTGCTCATCAATCGTTTTGTGTTCCACACCCCATGCACGATCGCCAATAATGCCGGTATCTGAGTTCACGTTACCTGTGTAGCCCAATTCGTCTCTGAGAAGGTCGGTAACAATGCCTTTTGAGAAGGACATACCAACATCGTTTGGCATCCACTTTTGATCTACAGGGATGCCGTAGTAAGGCATGATTGAAGAAGCGCCAGCCTCAATCGCAGCAATAAACGGTTTTAGGTGGTAATCAAAATTGTTCTTTGGATAGACTTGGTTTTTACCGAAGTCATAATGTGGGTCACCACCGTTTTCTTGTGGACCGCCACCAGGGAAGTGTTTGATGGTTAGCGCGATACTGTCTTCGTTGACCTCACCGCCATCCTGCAACCCTTTGATAAGTGAGCGCATAATGTCAGACGCTAAATCTGCATCTTCGGTAAAGGTTTCGTGTACTCGGTACCAACGAGGTTCTGTCGCCAAATCCATCATGTATCCGTACATACTGCGTAGGCCAATTGAAGACCATTCTTCATTCATGATACCTGCAAATTCAGTGATTAAATCCATGTCGCGAGTGGCTGCTAAACCTGCCTCTTTAGGCCAAGCAGAAAAGGCACCTGAAGAAACGTTGATCCCTGCTTTAGCTGATGGATCTATGTGGTTACGAGCATTGGATTTGAATAGAGCGGGGATACCCATTCGCGTCTGTTCACGCAGTTCTTGAACACTATTCATGAACTGGGCAGCTTCTGTTGGGGTTATCTGACAACCTGAACGGCCTGAATCGCAATCAGGCGCATTGGTAGGTGTTTCAACTACGCTGTTACGGAAGATAAAGCGCGTCATTTGGGCATCGCCAATCATGTCTTGTCCTTTACTACTAACGAGCCCACCTTTGGACGAGTTTAAGGTGTCAATGAGCATCATGCCGGCTTTCTCATCTAGCGTCATGCGGCTAACCAAGTCTGCTGCTCGCTCTTCTGGAGATAATCGCCAGTCTTCAAAAGGCTCCAGTGTTCCATTACCGTTAGAATCTCGGAATTGGTAGCCCTCAACGTTCAATACATCATGAACACGAGAGTGAACTTGGGGTTGCTGGAAGTTATTGTCGCTATCAGATGAGTTACATCCTGCAAGAAGCAACGCGATTGCTATAGGTGTCAGGGTAAGACGCTTCATGGTCACGATCCTATTGTTAGTATAATAATAAGTACATGACCAATTTTAATAACTTACGGATTATTGGTTAACCAAAATAAATCAAACTAAAGATTTGGATCACCATATAAATTTAATTGGTGATTTAATTCAATTTAGTATTGGAAATATATTGACGACGTTTAAATAACGTAAACTTAACTATATTTAATTTTTTGATATCCAATTAATTCCCCATTTAATTAGTGATGTATTACTTCCATATTTTAAATCTAGAATAAAAAATATATTGCCTATTTTATAGTTAACAATCTGCGCTGATGTAAACGATAGATAGTGAGCATGTTGGTGACAATAAAGGTGATTTCGACAAAGGACCCGCCAATCGAACCAATCCAAATGTTATGGCTAGCCCAACAGAAGGAATTGAATAAGATCAAGGACCTCAATGCGATGCCTTGTCTTGAAAAGAGTGCCCATGTCGCAACGGATGAACCAATAACCGTAATAAATTCAAAGAAATGATTCATGTTGGGTAAAGTCATACACCACATCAAGCCAATAAAGAACCACATCACTTTGCGCGATTGAGTTTTTATCGATACATAGCTGCGAATAGCATTAATAATTACGCCTATAGCCGCCACTATGGCACCCATTAATATGAAATGGATACTCATGACAAAACAAAAGATCATCATCTGGTAGCGAAAACGCATATCATCTTTTTGCCAAAAGGCCATTACACCGATACAAAAAGCCAGGCCGCCAACACCTTGTGTTATCCAGTTTTCCATATTTAGCCTTTATTTTTAGATGCTATCGAGCACAATTAAATATTAACTTTGATAGAATAATGCTCAACCATAAAATAACCCTCCAAAAGGAGGGCTAGATATAATGCTAAAGGTGCTATTGCATTAGGTTTAATTGACTAACTTAACGGCTTCACGAGTTAAATGAGCCAGTTCTTCCCAATTGCCTTCTTCAATCAGCTTCTTATCCACCATCCAAGTACCACCACATGCGAGTACTCGAGGTATCGCTAGGTAGTCTTTAATATTGTTTGGGTTAATGCCACCTGTCGGCATGATCTCAATATCCGTGTAAGGCGCAAGAAGTGACTTAACCATGTTGATGCCACCTGATGCCTCAGCTGGGAAGAACTTCAATGTGGTTAAGCCCATTTCTAGAGCGGCTTCTACTGTACTCGGGTTGTTGACCCCAGGAATGATATCAATACCAATCTCTTGGCAGGCTCTTACCGTGTTTGGGTTTAAGCCAGGAGAGACCACAAACGTTGCGCCCGCTTCTTTAGCCGCGATAGCTTGCTCACGATTGAGCACAGTGCCAGCGCCGATCAACATATCTGGTTGTGATTCACGAAGTAGACGAATAGCTTCGACAGCAGCCTCAGAACGGAACGTGATTTCTGCTGCAGGTAAACCATTTTCAGCTAACACTTTACCCAGAGGGATGATGTCTTCAGCGTTGTCGATAGCGATCACAGGGATAACTTTCAGTGTTTTTAGTTGTTGTTTGATGTTCATTGGTATTCCTTAAATGGCTGTGATGGCCGCTTGAGTAAGTTCTTTTGCAATAATGGCACCGCGATGTTGGATAACGACGCCTGCCATTGTATTGCCACGCTGGCACGACGTTGTTAAGTCTTCACCCGCAAGGTAAGCAGATAAAAATCCGCCATTGAATGAGTCTCCTGCCGAGGTCGTATCAACGACATGTTCAACAGGTTGGGTCGGCACCGCCCGTGGAGCCGAAGCGGTACCAGAATTTAGATTTATGTCACTTTGAATTGCGGCATCTTGAATGAGACAGCCATCTGCACCCAGTTTGACGACGCATTGCTTAACACCTAGTGAAGTTAGACGTTCGATGGTTTGTTCTGGTGAAGTATCTCCCCAAATCAACTGTTCATCATCGAACGTGACTAAAGCTAAATCTGTCAGCGTATACATGGCTTGGTAGCTGTTCTTAACGGTTTGGTTTTCGTCCTGTGGCCAAAGCGCAGGGCGGAAGTTACTGTCGAAGGCGATCTCAACGCCTTGCGTCTTCAATTCAACCAAGATGTTCAATAACTGGATACGATCTTGCTCGGGTAGAATCGCTAATGTGATGCCACTGAGAAAGACCATATCGACGTTGCGCAAAGCTTGTTTTATCTGGCTAAAATCTGGATGTTGCAACAGGTACCGTGCTGCTGACTGATTACGCCAGTATAAGAAGGTACGCTCACCTGCGTCATCAAGCTGAATCAGGTATAGACCCGGAGTACGTTGGCTGTCTTGTAGAACAAGTTCAGTCGACACCCCTTCTTGATGCCAGCGTTCTAACATTCCCTTGCTAATCGGGTCTGCGCCCAAAGCCGTGACGTAGGACACTTTGATGTCATCTTGATTGAGGTTGGCCTCGCAGCCGCGGATTAGATAGACCGCAGCATTGAGTGTGTCTCCGCCAAACGTTTGATGCATTGAGCCGAACGGTTTGCCGTTAAGCTCGATCATGCACTCACCAATAATGGCGATATGTTTCATGGGTTACGCCCTCTCTTCGAAGTAGCGTTTTGCGTTTCCAAAGCAGATGTCTTCGACCATAGGGCCAAGCAGTGACATGTCGTTTGGCACCTCGCCGTTTTCAGCCCAACGACCAAGCATGTCACACAGAATTCGGCGGAAGTATTCGTGGCGTGTGTACGACAAGAAGCTGCGGGAGTCAGTCAGCATGCCGACAAACTGGCTAAGCAGACCAAGCTGAGATAGCTGTTCCATTTGGCGTTGCATGCCGTCTTTCTGATCGTTGAACCACCAACCAGAACCAAACTGAACTTTGCCCGCGATGCCGCCACCTTGGAAGTTACCAATCATGGTTGCCATCATCTCGTTATCGCGAGGGTTTAAGCAGTAAAGAATGGTGCGAGGTAACTCGTTGCTTTGATCCATTTCGTCTAACAGGTGAGCCAATTCGAAGGCAAACGTCTTATCGCTGATCGAATCAAACCCTGCATCTGCGCCTAACAGTTGGAACATGCGCGTGTTGTTATTGCGCTGAGCACCAATGTGAAGCTGCATTACCCAACCCATTGCGGCGTAGCGCTTGCCTAACCACACCTGAACCGCAGTTGAAAACTGCGCACATTCTAGATCGGTGAGCGTTTCGCCATTGAGGCGTCGAGTTAACAGGGCATCCAAATCCGATTCTGATGGAATAGGTGCGTAGCGAACCACTTCAATACCGTGGTCAGCCGCACGACAGCCATGGGCATTAAAGTGGACTAAACGCTTGTCTAGCGCACTCAACAGATCATCAAATCGACGGATCTCGATATCGGCTACTTGACCAAGTTGGCGCAGGTAATCGACAAAGGTGTCGAGTTCGATTTTGAAGGCTTTATCTGGGCGCCAGCTTGGTAACACTTGTACATCAAATGAATTGTCTTGAGCGATCGCCTTATGGTGTTCAAGAGAATCAATTGGATCGTCTGTCGTACCAGCCATCACCACATTCATCTGCTTCATGATGCCGCGAGCACTAAATTCTGGTGTCGCTAATAGCTCGTTGCCTTCGTGCCAAATTTGGTCTGCGGTTTCTGGACCAAAGAGAGTGCCAGTAATACCAAATGGGCGGCGTAGTTCTAAATGAGTCCAATGGTAAAGTGGGTTGCCCAAGGTTTGAGGGACGGTTCTAGCCCAGGCCATGAACTTATCATAATCGCTTGCGCCTCCAGTAATCAGACGCTCATCAATCCCTGCTGAACGCATACCACGCCATTTGTAGTGGTCACCTTCAAGCCAAATCTTAGACATGTTTTCGAACTGACGATCTTGAGCCACTTCTGCCGGGTTTAGATGGCAGTGATAGTCATAAATCGGCTGGTGGCTTGCGTGTTCATGGTACAAACGACGTGCAGTCTCATTCGACAGTAAAAAGTCTTCACATAAGAAATTCTTCATTGTTTGTACTCCTTATAACGCAGCCACGGTCGCAACGGCACCGTGTTCAATTAATGATTGGTACGCTGAACTTACCGCATCAATGACCTGCGGGTCTTGGCCTAGCTCGGCAGGGAAAATCGCTTCAACCGCAAGTAATGCTGGAACCACAGAAACATTGAGTCCATGCTGGTCGCAGATCTGGCGAAGTGTGTCTGCCATTGGATCGCGGACATCAATCTCATTGCCTTGCTCATCAACGCCAGATACATAGCGCATCCAGCCAGCGATGGCGGTTGCAAGCCACGAGAAATCTGAGCCTTGATCTAAATGGAATCGTAAGCTGCCACCCATACGTTGAGGGATCTTCTGGCTGCCATCCATCGCAATCTGCCACGTCTTGTGCTTCAAGCTTGGGTTAGTGAAGCGGTTGATCAGCAAGGTTGCGTAACCTTCTAAATCAGTCCCTTCAGGCATCGTTAACGAAGGTGCCTGTGATTTCATCATCATGTCAAAAGCGGCTTTTCGGTAGCCAGCATCCGTCATAGTGTCGGAAATATGGTCGTAGCCACCAAGGTATCCAAGGTAAGCAAGGAAAGAGTGACTGCCATTGAGCATGCGCAGTTTCATCTCTTCGTAAGGCACTACATCTTCTACGAACTCTGCGCCAGCGACATTCCAATCTGGACGACCTGCCACAAAGTTATCTTCAATCACCCATTGGCGGAAGGGTTCACAGGCGATGCCACATGGGTCTTCACAACCAAGCAGTTCTGCAATTTCTGTCAGTGTTTCTTCTGTTGCTGCGGGTACGATACGGTCAACCATGGTGCATGGGAAGGTGACATTGGTTTCAATCCAATCACGTAATTCTGGGTCAAGCAGTTGAGCAAACTCAATGATCGCTGCTTTTGCTACATGACCGTTCTCTTGCACGTTATCGCAAGACATGACCGTGAATGGTGTTAAGCCACGTTCACGTCGAATTTTGAGCGCTTGCACAATGTAACCTAATGCTGATTTAGGTTCGCTTGGGTTAGCTAGGTCAGCGATGACTAATGGGTTATTTTTGTCGAGTTTTCCTGTCGCTGGGTCTGCGCAGTAGCCTTTCTCTGTGATGGTCATAGAAACGATAGCCACTTGAGGTTCGGCCATTTTTTCTAATACGGTTTCGATGCCGTCTAGGCTTGGGTGAAGAGATTCGGCCACTGAGCCGATCACTTTAACGTCTGTGGATTCAGCGCCTTTTTCAGCAACCGTGTAAAGGTGATCTTGCGTGCGAAGTGATTCAATTAAGTCTTCGCCTCCGAATAGGTTAATTTCGCAAATACCCCAATCAGTGCTGGTCTTGCTGAGCATTTCATTGGTGAACAACGCTTGATGCGCTCGGTGAAATGCACCGAAGCCAAGGTGCACGATACGGCTTTGGAGTGCTGAACGGTCGTAGTCAGGTCGTAGTACAGTGTTTGGCAGCGTAGAGTTAGCAACAGTCTTCATTATTCAGTTCCTTTTCCCGCCAGCGAACCAGCGGGATTTTATTATTTGATAAAGCGTTTGAGTGTTTAGCAGTCTTAGAATCTATCTGTGACCAAATTACGAACCGTAGCCCAGTACCAATTCAGGTAGGAACAAGCTCAGCTCAGGGATAAAAGTAACGGCCATTAGGGCTGCAATAAGTGCGGCATAGAATGGCAATAAAGGCTTGATGACTTTGTCGATGGCAATGTTGGCAACCGAACAACCGATGAACAGAGCACTGCCTACTGGCGGTGTACAGATACCGATAGCAAGGTTGAAGGTCATCATGATGCCGAAGTGCACAGGGTCGATGCCTAGGTCTAGCGCGATTGGTAAGAAGATTGGTGTGAAGATAAGAACCGCAGGGGTCATATCCATAAAGATGCCAACAATCAACAGAATCACGTTGATAATCAGTAGGATCATTAGTGGGTCTTCGGAAACCGCGAGTAGAGCATCGGCAATCATGTAAGGTACATCGGCGTTCGCCATTGCCCAAGACATGCCCATTGATGCGCCAACCAGTAATAGAACGATAGATGTTGTTACTGCAGACTCAAGGATGATCTTTGGAATATCACCCCATTTCACTTCGCGGTAGACAAGCACAGCTAAAACAAACGTGTATACCACAGCAATTGCGGAAGCCTCAGTCGCAGTAAAGATACCGCCAATGATGCCGCCCATGATGATGCCGATCAGTGCTAAAGAAGGTGCTGCTTTTAGGAAGGTATTCCATACCATTGATGTGGAAGGACGAGCTGCGACTGGGTAGCCACGACGTTTCGCGATAATACCTGCCACCATCATGATGCTCAGCCCCATCAATAGGCCTGGGATGTAGCCTGCTAAGAACAATGCTGCAATAGAGGTACCACCAGAAACTAATGAGAACACGATCAGCGTGTTGCTGGGTGGGATAAGCAAGCCCGCAGGACATGACGTAATATTTACCGCAGCCGAGTAGTTTTCGTCATATCCATCTTTCTTTTGCAGAGGAGACATAGTGCCACCAACTGCAGCAGCCGATGCAACCGCTGAGCCTGAGATAGACCCAAACATCATGTTTGCCATCACGTTTACGTGGGCGAGTGAACCTGGTAGACGACCACCCAACACTTTCGCGAAGTTGATCAAACGCAGCGCGATGCCGCCTTGGTTCATGATGTTGCCCGCCAAAATGAAGAACGGAATTGCTAATAGTGCAAAGTTATCAAGGCCTGCCGCCATACGTTGAGCAACTACAGCAATTGCAGGCTCAAGCGGTAAGCTCATTAAGATGGTTGCTAGTGACGATAAACCAATCGCAAAAGAGACCGGTACACCGATTGTAAGCAGTACAGCGAAACTACCGAATAATGTCAGTATTACTTGCCATTCCATTGTGAAATCCTTCTATCAATCAAGTTGTGAGTCGGTGATCAAATCGTCACCTGACATTAATTGTTTAACGCGTTCGTAGGTAAATACGACTGAGTAAAAAATCATCAAAGCGCCACTAACCGGTAAGCAGAAGTAGATGTAGCCCATTTCTAAACCTAGAGCGGGAGTCAGTTGTCCCATCGCAAGTGTTTTAGCTGCAAGTTGGCTGCCACCGTGTACCAGAACGATATAAGAGAAAGAAGCGATGGCTATTTGGATAATGATTTCGTTGATTAATTTACGTTTGCCAGTCAGCTTCATCGTAAGTAGGTCGATGGCAAGGTGGCGTTTCAGACCTGTTGTGTAAGCAGCACCAATCAGGGCTACCCACATAAAGAGGTAACGAGCGAGCTCGTCGGTAACAGTACTTGGTTTGCCAATAACATAGCGGGATAGAACCTGCCATATCACGCATAGCACCAAGAAAGACGATAGAGACACTGTAAAGGCGGCCAACCCTCTATTTATGTAACTGACCAATTTATTCATGTTTATTTCCTTTCAACAAAATTGCGTATCTCATAACAATTGGTTTACCAATGTAAGAAATTGTTTCTATGTAGGGATGGGATGTTCAAAAATCTGGCTGAATCATAAGCTATTCATTTTTTTGTTGGCGTGAGCAACTTCACAAATGATTTTGGTTGACCAATTTATGGGTTTTTATTGTGATATTGGTCAATCAATTTTAATTTCAGCTTTGACGGTTCCTTTTTTGAGCCCCAATATGAGCCCATAACAAAAAACACCCTACATTTTGGATAACCAATCCACGGAGAATAAGAATGATGATGACGCGTAAAACTTTGATTAGTGCGGTTGTCGGTGCTGCTTTGACTTTTGGAGCAACAGCTTCTGCTTATGCAGCGACAACATTGAAACTGAGCCATAACCACCCTCGTGACCATGCAGTACATGAAGCGATGACGTTTATGGCGAAAGAAGTACGTGAATTGACTGATGGTGAGGTGCGTATCCGTATTTACCCTGATGCTCAATTGGGTACACAGCGTGAATCTATGGAGCTGATGCAGAACGGCGCTTTAGATATGGTGAAAAGTAATGCTGCTGAGCTAGAAGCTTTTTCTCCTGCTTATTCATCATTCAACATGCCTTACTTATTCCGCGATCAAGCGCACTACTACAGTGTGACAGATGGTGAAGTAGGCCGTGACATTCTTAACTCTTCTCGTGATAGCGGCTTTATTGGTGTGACTTACTACGACGCTGGTGCGCGTAGCTTCTATACCAATAAGCCAATTAACACACCAGAAGATCTGAAAGGTTTGAAAGTTCGTGTTCAACCAAGCCCATCAGCAATTGCGATGGTGAAAGCGTTAGGCGGTAACCCAACGCCACTAGCTTACGGTGAGTTGTACACAGCACTGCAGCAAGGTGTCGTAGATGCGGCTGAAAATAACATTCCTTCTTTCAGCTTGAGCCGTCACAGTGAAGTGTCTAAATACTTCAGCTTAGATGAGCACACGATGGTTCCGGATGTGTTGGTTATCTCAACCAAAGCATACGATAAACTGACTGCAGAACAACAAGATGCGCTAATGAAGGCGGCAAGTGATTCATCTGAATTGATGAAAAAATTGTGGGCTGAATCGGAAGCAAAAGAGCGTGCTAAAGCCGAGAAAATGGGCGTTACTTTTGTGGAACCAGACAAGGCTGCGTTCGCACTAGCGGTTCAACCTATGTACGACGCGCTAGATAAAGCGGACCCAGAATTGAGCGCATTGATTGACCGTATTCAGGCTGTTGAATAACGAGCAAATATAGAAAAAAGAGTAATACAAAAACAAGGTGTTACTGCATTTTAAGATATAGAGGTTGACCAATTATATTTGGTCATTATGATGGCGAGAGAAATACAATGGAAAGAAGTGACAATATCATCATGATGCCTTTCGAGCCGAAAAGACCTTATCAGGAGATAGGGTTAGTACTAAGAAAAGAACTGATTGAAGGCCTGTATAAGGTCGGAGATAGGTTACCTCCAGAACGCGATATTGCTGATCGTCTAGATGTAAGCCGCACTGTAGTGCGTGAAGCGATCATCATGCTAGAGCTTGAAAACTTAGTTGAGGTAAAAAAAGGGTCAGGTGTTTATGTCCTGAACATTCCTACTCATTCTCGCGAGAATGTGGTCAGCGATGACGCTGGTCCATTCGAGATGCTGCAGGCCCGCCAATTACTGGAAAGTAATATCGCGGAGTTTGCGGCAACTCAGGTCACTCCGGGCGACATCATTAAGATGCGCTCTGCACTCGAACTCGAGCGCGAAGAGCTTGCAAGCGGCACTACCGATTGCAGCGGAGATGAAAGATTTCACATGTGTATTGCAGAGGCAACTCAAAACTCTGTGCTGGTAGATATGTTGAAACAATCCTGGGATCGACGCGAAAAGAGTCCAATGTGGAATAAACTCCACTCTCACATCAGTGGTCAAGATTACCGTGAAGAATGGTTAGATGATCACGCTCGTATCCTCGCCGCCTTACAGCGCAAAGACCCTGTCGCTGCTAAGAACGCAATGTGGCAACACCTTGAGAATGTTAAACAGCGTTTGTTAGCGCTGTCAGACATTGATGACCCAAACTTTGATGGTTACTTATTTAGCTCCAACCCAGTGGTGCTGCTTAGCTCAGAAAGCTAGTTCTGAAGCTAATGTTGAATTCAGCGACAAGGCTCCTCTTGAAAGCTGATTCATTCAATAGGTTGTAGATAGGTAATCGTCTTTAGACCGGCGTAGACCGGTGCTATCTCGGGCAGTAATTGTCATTGCTGCCATTAAGAAGTCGTTATTGCATTTAGCTTGATTAATTCGAGCCGGCTAAGTGCGTCTTAAAGAAAGGTAAGTCTCATGGAACAAACGTGGCGTTGGTACGGCCCTAATGATCAAGTCTCGCTAGACGATATTCGTCAAGCGGGCGCAACTGGTATTGTGAATGCACTGCATCATATTCCAAATGGTGAAGTTTGGACAAAAGAAGAAATCCTCAAGCGTAAAGCCATTATCGAAGAGAAAGGTTTAACGTGGTCGGTTGTAGAAAGCGTGCCTGTGCACGAAGAGATCAAAACTCAAACTGGCAACTACCAGCAGTGGATTGATAACTATAAGCAAACTCTGTCTAACCTTGCTGAGTGTGGCATCGATACGGTTTGTTATAATTTCATGCCAGTGTTGGACTGGACGCGTACCGATTTAGAATTTGAAATGCCTGATGGCTCGCGCGCACTGCGTTTTGACCAAATCGCGTTTGCGGCATTTGAGCTGCATATCTTGAAACGTCCAGGTGCAGAATCGGACTATTCAGAATCAGAGCAAGCTCAAGCGTTGGATTACTTCAACAACATGACGCCAGAGCAAATTCAGCAACTGACTAATAACATCATCGCTGGCCTGCCAGGCGCTGAAGAAGGTTACACACTAGAAGCGTTTCAAGCACAGCTAGATCGCTATGCGGGAATCGACAAAGACAAGCTACGTGAGCACATGTCTTACTTCCTCGCTGAGCTGATGCCTATCTGTGATGCGAATGGCTTGAAGATGGCGGTTCACCCAGACGATCCACCGCGTCCGATTCTAGGCTTGCCTCGCATCGTTTCAACGATCGAAGACATTGATTGGTTGACCGAGCATGTACCGAGCAAAATGAATGGCTTGACGATGTGTACGGGTTCATACGGTGTTCGTGGCGACAATGATCTGGTTAATATGATCAAAAAGCACGGTGACCGAATTTACTTTACGCACCTGCGTTCAACTAAGCGTGAAGAGAGCAACCCAATGACATTCCACGAAGCAGCGCACCTCGATGGTGATGTGGACATGTACAACGTTGTGATGGCTATTTTGGATGAAGAAAATCGTCGTGCAGAAGTGGGCGATCACCGCTTAATTCCAATGCGTCCGGATCACGGTCATCAAATGCTGGATGACCTTAAGAAAACCACTAACCCAGGTTATTCGGCGATTGGTCGATTGAAAGGCTTAGCTGAAGTTCGTGGTTTAGAGATGGCATTGAAACGCGCTTTCTATACCAAGTAACGACGGCATCTAGCTTTAAAATACTTTTAAAAACCAGAACTCATGTTCTGGTTTTTTGTATCTGAGCTCAGTAAAACTTCAGAGTTTGGATAACAACAATCACGCCCCTAACTTGGTAAAGGCCAACGGGGTTTGTCCAGTTTGCTGTTTGAAAAAAGCGATAAACGCACTGTTAGATGAGAACTCTAGCAAATGTGCCACATCAACGACTTGTCGGTTTTCTGAGAGCAGTTCAATCGCTTTAAACAAGCGCCATTGCTGTCGCCACTCTTGGTAAGTCATGCCTGTTTCGGCTTTGAATAATCGAGTAATCGTTTTGGTGCTTGCGCCAACCGAGTTAGCTAATGTCGATAATGCAGGGGCGAGAAAAGAGGCGGTTCGGACTTGTTTGCAAAAGCTTTTAAAGCGGCGATCTGTCGGTAGTGGCAAGATAAACGAGTGTTGGTTAGCACTGTAAAACTCTTCCCAGAATAGGTTGGCGGTATTGGTGGTTTGCTCGCGGGCAACGTCCCAATCCCAGAAAGCCATCTTATTGATCAGGGCTTTTAAAAGCTCATTCACTTCCACAATTTCAATCGCTTCTGGGCAGGTGTAAATACTGCTATCAAAATAGAGCGACCGATAAGCAACCACATTGGTCATCTGCGCGCGATGTTTGGTATAAGGCGGGATCCACACGGCTTTAGTCGGCGGCAAAATGCAAATGGCGTTTTTTAAGGTCAAGGTGATGCAACCCTGTGGAGCATACAACAGCTGTCCTTTTACGTGGTGATGTATTCCTGAATCATGCTGACCTAGCTCTGCCGCAATCCCTATTACGGGCGCAGGTAAGCTGTCTGCATCAAACTCAATCGTTTCGCTGATTAATGCCATTTGTCCTAATCTTGTTGTTTTTGGTTTTAATGTTGTTAACGAGCCAAGGTTAGTTTCCCCTAGACTCCTCGTCAAGTTCACTGGTCTTGGAAAAATGATGAAAACAAAACCTTCTTTATGGCAAATGGTGCTATTGCTGATGTTCCCTCAAATCGCAGAAACCATCTATAGCCCGACTCTGGATTCAATATCGAAATCCTTTGATGTGAGTTACGCACAAGCGGCGCAAACCCTCTCGATCTACTTCTCAGCGTTTGCGCTCGGTGTTGTGGTATGGGGCATATTGGCAGACAAATGGGGGCGCCGACCAACCATGTTACTGGGCATGGGGTTATTCGCCTGTTCAGCACTTATTGCTATGCAAACCGACAGCTTTACGTGGTTGATGATAGCCAGAGCCATGGGTGCTTTCGGGCTTGCGGTGGGCTCGGTGGTGACACAAACCATGTTGCGCGATGCCTTTAGCGGCGCGGAACTGGCCAAGGTGTTTGGTTACATGGGGATGGGGCTGTCGATTAGCCCAATCATCGGGCTGCTTCTTGGCGGTCAACTAAGCCAAGCGGGCGGGCATCAATATGTGTTTATTGCCTTGTTTATTATGGTGTTAGCGTTGTTGGCACATAGCCTATGGTCATTGCCTGAAACGCAACAATCTAAGCAGCCATTGCAGTTAAAGTCACTCAGTATTCACATGATCAAAGATAGCGATATATGGATGTCTGCGTTGCTGGTTGCGTCGTTCAATATTGCGCTATTTTCCTATTATCAATTGGGTTCATTTGCCTTCATTCAACTTGGATTTAGCGTTGAGCAGTTTGGCTACAGCGGCATTGTGCTTGGGTTCGGGACTCTGTTGGGAAGCTTGGTGAACAAGACATTGTTGAAGAGACAAGTGTCTTCAATGTCTCTGATTGGTATCGCAGCAGGGCTTCAAACATTAGGTGCGGTGGGTGTGTATTTTTCACAACACACGATCTGGTTCTTGCTTCCAATGATGTTGGTGGTTATGGCGTTTGGTATTGCGATCCCCAATGTGTTGAGTCGCACATTAGTCAGCTACCAATCTCAAGCAGGAAGTGCAGGCGCACTGTTTGGTTTGATGTATTACACCTTGATCGGCTCAGGGCTCGCTTTAGCGGGAATGATTCAAGATTTAGGGGTGGTGTTGGTACTTTGCGGCGCTTTGTCTGTGTTGGTGACGATACGCAACCGACTCCAGATCAAACGCTAAGTCTCTCATCTGTATTGATAAATTCCGTGTCCTGTTTGGCGCGGAATTTATCATTTCTTGGTGTGTAAATTTGGATATTGACAGAGGTAGAGTGATCGTTCTACCCTGTAAGTAGAACAATCATTCTACCCTTTGTCGGGTATTAAGAGAGCACTATGTTGAGAGAACAGATTGCAGCAAGCCTTGAAGTGGCGTTTAGCCAGCAAGGTTTTGCGGAGCCGAGCGTTGCACAGCTGAAAACCGCGTGCAACGTGAGCCTGAGAACCTTGTATAAACACTTCCCTTCAAAAGAAGCGATGATCGTTGGGGCGTTAGAACATCGTCATCAGCGCTACTTGAGTCTGCTGTTGGAAGATTCCCCTAGCTCGGGCTACCAAGCGATTACTCATATCTTCAACAAGCTTCAACAGTGGATGGAAGAGCACGCGCCGCACGGTTGTTTATCGATGAACGCACTGGCTGCTTTTCCTGACAACGAACTGATTAACCAGGCCGTAATCGAGCATAAGAAAGAAGTTCAGGCGTTAATGGCTAAGCAAAGCCAAAGAGAAGACCTCGCTTCAGAGCTCTTTCTACTTCATGAAGGCGTATCAAGCGCGTGGCCAGTATTGGGCGAAGAAGCAGTGGCATCGGCACAGAATATGGTGACAAAATTACTCAAGGAAACAGTATGAATTTTGAAGTGCCAAAAACAATGAAAGGCGCAGAGATGTTAGGGCACGGCGGGGCAGAAATGCTGGGTTACCGTGAAGATATCGCTGTTCCTCAAATTGAACCTAATGAAGTGCTGATCAAGGTGATGGCCGCAGGCGTGAACAACACCGACATCAACACACGAATCGGTTGGTATTCTAAAAGTGATGATTCAGACGATGCAAGTTGGTCTGGCGAAGCGTTGAAATTCCCTCGCATCCAAGGTGCTGATGTGTGCGGTTTTATCGTAGCCGTTGGTAACGAAGTCCCTGCTGATCGTATTGGTGAGCGTGTTCTGATTGAACCTTGTCTGACTGAAGTGTACGGGCGAGATCTACCACAGCCATGGTATTTCGGATCTGAGTGCGATGGCGGTTTTGCTGAATACACCAAAGTAGCAGCTAAGCACGCTTACGCGGTGAACAGCACAATGTCGGATGTTGAGCTGGCGTCTTTCCCATGCTCTTACTCGACCGCAGAAAACATGTTGACTCGCGCCAACGTGGCTGAACCTGATCGCGTGCTTATCTCAGGTGCATCGGGCGGTGTGGGTTCTGCGGCTATTCAGCTAGCAAAAGCTCGTGGCGCGTATGTGATTGCGATTACCAGCCCAAGCAAGAACCAACAGTTACTTGAACTTGGCGCTGATGAAGTGATTGCTCGTGATGCGGATTTGGTTAAAGCGCTAGGCGAAAGTAGCGTGAATGTAGTTATCGATTTAGTGGCAGGTGACAAGTGGCCTGAGTTCCTTGAAGTGCTGAAACCACATGGTCGCTATGCCGTATCAGGCGCGATTGGTGGCGCTATGGTTGAGCTTGATGTCCGAACTTTGTATCTCAAAGATCTCAGCTTTTTTGGTTGCACGGTTTTAGAGCTACAGGTATTCCAAAATCTAATCAACCGTATTGAGAAGCAGCAGATTGGCGCCATCGTCGCAGAGTCTTACCCGCTGGCCGATATTCATAAAGCGCAAGATGAGTTCTTAAAGAAAAAACACGTTGGTAAGATCGTGTTGGAAGTGGCAGAGCGCTAGTTTTAGTCAGCTTCACGGTTTAGATTTATGTAAGAGCGAGCCAGTATCATGTGCTCGCTTTTTTGTTTCTGGCGAATACAGGAGGCCTAGTCTCGCAGGCTGTTGAGTAACAGATCTTATACAGCTGAAAAGTTAATGATTCATTTGTCACTGTGTGGTTTATTAATTAACTGTGCGATAATCACCGCCGTTATATATCCCTATCTATGTTGTATTCATCTAGGAGCCGTATTGATGTTTAAAAGGGTATTGCAGGCGCTATTCTCGCCTTTTGTTGATTCAAAAAACAAACCCTCTGCAGAGCCTGTCCAAAAAGAGCAACAACAAACCGTTGCTACTGATTCTGTTCGGTCTTCAATCTTTGTTCCGCCTTCGTCAGCTCAACCATCATCATTAATCGTCGATAAGACGCTTAGCCTTCACGATGGTGAGTTCCTTGATTATTTGTTTGGAGAGTCTCGCCTTCGAACGGAGTCAGACCCATTTAGTGATTTTGTCGCTTTTCAGATCGAACGTTTGATTCGCTCTCCAAAAGCATTGCTTAATGAACTGCCTGTGATGCCAGCCTCTGTGACCACGTTAATGGCAGAATTACAGAGCGATGAGTTTGATGTCGATGCTTTGTTAAGAGTGATTGAGCGCGAGCCGAGTATGGCTGCCGATGTGATTAAGTTGGCAAATAGCGCCTTTTACAAACGCAATGAAAAACAGGTTACCGACCTAAAAACAGCATTCCTAAATATGGGTTCTCAAGGGCTTATAGAAGGGGTAGTGAATAGCTACATGAAGAACTTCACGCCGGGGAACAATATTTACTGGCGTCACTTCGGTGAGAAAATTTGGAATCACAGTGTTCAGACGGCGTCGTTTTCTAAGGAGTTGATGAAAGACTCTTCATCTCAAGAAGATCAAGCAGCGGCATACTTTGTTGGGTTGATTCGCAACTTAGGCAAGATGATCATTTTCCAGATGATGGTAGAAGCCTTCAAACATGTAGATCCTTCTGTTCCGCCTAACTCGTTAGCATTGAAGCGCCTGATGAACAGCTACTCCATTCGCCTGACTTACACCATTGCTAAGTTCTGGGAACTGCCAGAATCAGTGTTGACCGCGATTGGCTACCAAGAGTCGAGCCGATACGAATGCACGCCACTTGGTCAAGCTGTGTTTGAAGCTAACTACTTGAGTGAGCTGTGCTATTTACTGGAAGAACAAACGATTGAAGTCGAGCAATTTAAGCGCAGATGCAAAGAGACACTGATGTCTCCGGCTGCATACAAAGTGGCTAACCGTATCTATAAAGAGTCTGAATTATCGCTAGTGAGCTAACCCTTAGCCTATTCGACCTACGCTGTGACTGAACATAATGATTGGTTGCAGCTTGGTTGGGCTAGGTTGTGAAATACATTCAGCTACGAAATACGCTTACAAATGGCTAATCCACAGCTTGTCGAGTTCGCACCAACCGAAACCATTTACTTGTGCGCCGTGTATCTTTTCAGAAACCTCTAAGTTGAACGCCTCTTGCTTGAGCTCAGTCACAACCCCAGATTCATGCAACCAATGCCGGAGCGACAACAGTGCATTCATCGCTAACTCAAAGTCTGGTTGGTTTGTTATTGAAGCTAAGCCTTGTTCGATTGTCTCTAGCATCTCAGAAGGTAAAGTTAATTCCTCAAACGGGAAGCGAGTGAAAAAGCTTAACCACGAAGTGAAGGTGTCGTTCTCATCAATAATACTGCACAGCGCGACGTCTTTGGTAGTTAGGTAGTGAGTTAGGTAGTGCCCATATTCCACGCTGGTTTTGTGGTCGCCGGATACTGATAATTGCTCGAAAAGGGTTTGGCATTCAGAGGTGTCTTCAACGGTGAACTCCCGCTCTGTTTTCGACAACGCTGGGTTTTGAATTTTGAAGAAGGTTGAGCCGAATTCCGGTTGGGAAGCATGGCCATCGCAACGCACAGTGGTCGTTTTCTCGGGCAGTTTCACGCACACCTGATTTTGAGCGCAGGCTTTGCTCTGTGCCCATTCCGGGTAGACCCACAACTCGACTCGATTAAGAATCGGCGTGCTGTGTGAATACGCGCTATTGCGGCTCAATCTCAACATCTTGCTTGAGAAGATGTCTAATGAGAACGCGCCAGATCCAATCAGCCTATCAGTCGGTGATGAGTGATCGAATACGGAGGCTTCAGCCCTAGCAAGTAGGCGCGGTAAATGCCAATCAGGTTGATTCAATTTCACGACAACCACATTGCCTGCCAAGACAGAGACCTCATCAATATGCTGATAACAGCGACGCCATATTTTGCTTTGGCAGAGCGAGTTAAGGTTGCGTGCTATGTCTTGAGGTTCGAGTGTTCGACCGTTATGAAAGTGAACACCATTGCGAATCTGAAAGTGCCACTGTGTCGCATCTTGATTAGGCTGCCAATGATAAGCCAGATCGCCGCTGAGTTTGCCGTGCTTAACGGAGGTTAGGCGTTGGCAAACTTGCATAACTAAGAAACGTTCGGTGCGTCTAAGCACGCGTTGAGGGTGAAGCGCTTCGAGTTCTCGGTGAAACGGGATGTACGCGATATTCTGCGTCGACGGATTGGTATTGCTTAGAAAGGCTTGCAACTCAGTGCCAGCATTGCGGCCGTTGAAGCTCAAGGTGCTAAACACCTGTTCTATGTTGCCTGCGTCAGCTTGGGTTTGTGCGTATTGGTAACACGCCTCAATGGGTTCAACCAGACACGTGAGTTGTGCCTTCTTGCTGCGGCCTGAGCTAGCTTGCCACTCAATCCAGCCTTGTGCTGTCATCGCTTTGAGTAAGGTCTGAACGTGACGTTCACTCACGTGCAGCAGTGTGGCCAGTTGGTTGACCTGACAATGTGATACTCCAGGCCCAAAAGCCTGAAATATCTTTTCATACAGTTCAAGCTTGCGCTTAAGGTTGCCCAATTTGCTTTTCCTAACGACGAGGTTGAGTTAAATGTGGACAGCCAGAGTCAATCAGTGCTTTTTCCATCGTGCCGAGAACTCGAGAGGTTATCTCTGAGCTTAGGATATTCGATTCAGTTTTGCCTTGAAGCACCAAATCTGAAAAATGGTCGATTTCAAACTCGAATCCATTCCCTGTCACTCGGTAGTTAATGGTCGACTTTTTGCCTTGATGTTCAATCTCAATAAAGGCCGGATTCCACCATTTTTCGTGAATGGTGATTTTGGTTTCAGGTCCACTCAAGTGTGCTGTTCGGGGAAGGTTTTGCACTGTTGATGCCGATATCTTACCGCTTATATCACCAGAGAATGTAAAGCATGCATTGGTATCAACATTCGCTCCCTCATAAAGACACGACATCTCTACCTGAGGTTTTGAAGGGTTTACACCCAGCGTTCGGCACAGATCGTAAAAGAACCAAAGCCCATAGACCCCAACATCGAGTGTTGCTCCGCCTGACAAATCCGGATTGAAGATAAACAAATCGGGCTCATAGTCATGATGGTTACCAAAGCTGGCTTCGATTGAATCTATCTGAATGTTGTTATCGACCAAGAATGATTGGAGCTCACGATATGCGGGAAACACCACGGTTTTCATTGCTTCTAACAGCATCACGCCATTTTGCTTCGCGAGAGCTTTCATCTCAAGCCAGTCACCAAGGTTGGTAAAAGCCGGCTTCTCGACCAATACATGTTTTTTATTCTTTAGAAACAACTCAGTGAGTGGCTGGTGGTATGGGTGAACCGTAGCGATGTAAACCGCTTCAACACTTGGGTCATTCGCCATCTCTTCATAAGAACCATACGCCTTGTCGCAAGCAAACTTGTTGGCGAACGTGGCTGCGCGTGAGTGATCTCTGGCGGCAACCGCATCAAGCTCACCATGCAGACAGTGCTCTGTTACTGCAGTCGCGAATCGATTGGCGATATTGCCTAGCCCTGCGATGCCCCATTTAATTTTTCGTTGCGTGTCGCTCATCAGTTGCTCCAAATCGTTGTTTTGTATCAGTGTACTCAGAGACGTCACATACAAATAGAGAACAGATTTCTCAACCTGTTCTCTATTTATTTTATTCTAGTTGAAGCTCAGGATTAGCTCTGTATTGAGTGTTTCCAATCGGCTAGGGCTTTAATGTGTTTTGGCCCGATGCCACAACAGCCACCGATAATATTCGCGCCCAGTGCATGCCAGCGTTTAGCGTAAGTTAAGTAACCTTGGCCATCCAGCTCACGCATCTCCTGAAACATATCATTCGCTTCATGTTCGTTGCTGATAGGCGCAAAATTGTTGGCATAGACACCAACTTCTAAATCACTGCCTAGCTCATCGATCACTTTCTTGGCATCGATAATGGCTTGATCCATCACTTCAGGCACTGAACAGTTAAACATAATGCCTGTCGCGTTTGATTGGCAGGCAAGTTTGATCGCGTCTGTTACGCTCTCGCCAGAACGAATATTGGCAGAATCGCCCTTGGTGTCTTCCAAACTGAATGCGTAGTAACACGGCTTATCTGACTGCTTAAGAACCGCATGAATGGATTCGAACTCTTGCAGGCTGCAGATGGTTTCCGCTATCCAAAGATCGATGTTTGGATCCTGGGCATCGTAAAGCGTTTGAATGATTGGCGCTGCCTCTTCTACCTTAAACAAGTCTGGTCGGTAGCTGCCAAATGGCGGTGGAATCGCGCCTGCTACTTTCACTGTGTGGGGTGCATTGTCTGCAACTGCTTTAGCCAGCTCACCAGACAGTGTGGCTAGTTCAAAGCCTCGCTGCTCGAACAGCTCTTCACCCAAATGAAAAGGCACACAGGCGTAGCTATTGGTGATTAGGATTTCAGCACCTGCATCGACAAAGTTTTGATGCGCTTGGCTAACAAATTCGGGTGCTTCAATCAGCGCTTGAGCACTCCAAAGCGGTTGAGAAAATGGCGCGCCAATTTCTTTGAGTTCTCGGCCCATGCCGCCATCAAGTATGGTTAGTGTTTTCATATTCAATACTATCTAAACAATTGCTGAAGTTCTGCTGCCACCATATCAGACAACCTTGTCAGACAGAAGCCATCAAGCCAGGTTCAACTATCGATGAGGGAGTTTCGTTATAGGTGGTCTAGCGGGCTAGTCGTGCCGCTAAAGTGTTGCCCAATAACGTGAGTGTATATCTGAGTTGTCTTAACATCACTGTGCCCCAGTAACTCTTGAACCGTTCTGATATCGGAGCCTGACTTTAGAAGTTGCTTAATAAATTGATTGTATAAATAGGCTAGAGCATTGAGAGCTACCTTTTGAGTATTGATGGCTACTTTTTGTTGATTAGCTAAATGAGAAAGAAAGGAGACAACTTCAGCGGCATGCATCTGTTCAGGGTGTTTAAGCTTATGAAAATGAATGAAGTATTTTATCCAGTAACAGTAGGCTTTGATTGTCTTGCGACTATAGCCTCGCATCGTCATATGTTCGCAAATTGCCTGCATGAATTGACTCGCCATATATTCCCCTCACAAAATCTGTACATACAGACAGTTTATTGCTTGTTGAATAATTAATGACTTAAAAAAGAGTGGTTTTTAACTCTGATTGAGCACGAATTTAACGAGAGGCTTATTTTAAATTATTGATTATACTGCAGATTTACGGGTGGTTAAGAATGAGGCCGAGCGTTACATAGTCGGCAATATGTGCTTGCACGTTTTCACACTTATTGTTTAGACCCACTTTTATATTAAATGCATAGCATTCAGTTGGTTATGAGTGACCTTTTTGATATGTTAAGCGGATGGATTCGTGCTTGCACAATATTAAAATGTTATGTGCTTGGAGGCTAAATGGTAACGTTCACAGAGAAAGAGTTAGATGCTGTGTTGAATAATGCAGTTGAAACCAATCCTGATTTTCTGAGATGGTTCGTTCATCAGACGAAATTTAGAAGTGGTGGATACAAGTACCTGTGGTCTCGTTCAGACCATCCTTGGGGAATAATTGACTTCGAAAGGCTTGATCCTGCAACTAATGGTACAGTGACCGAAAGGCGTCAATCCGAAACAGATATTCTGGTGGTACTTGAGGGGCAAGATGGTGGCAGGGTCGCTCTCCACATAGAGAACAAATTATCCGACGGGCACTTTACGGAATATCAAGCGGAAATGTATTCGCAAAGAGCTAAACAATGGATGAACAAAGAGAAGTTTAAGAACTATACAGACTTCCAAACCATCCTAATTGCTCCTCAATTCTTTTATAATAACAACATAGAGAAAGCTAGGTTGTTTGATTGCTATATAAGCCATGAAGATATTGGTAAGTATCTGGCGAAGTTCGCTTTAGAACGCACATAACAAATAAGGATTAA